>CAYJRH010000022.1:9701-16016 GCA_964372565.1 uncultured archaeon | reverse complement strand
TCACGTCATTGAACACGTTTGAATACGGCCTCTTGAGGATTTTGGCGAGCGCATATGTGGTTTCGGGCTCCTTTTCGCGCACGACCTTTAGTATTCTCAATCTCTCGTTTGTTAGTATTTCGCGCATTACCTTGACCGTATCAAACGAAAGTGTCTCCTCCGGTGTGACTTTCTCCCCGCGCCGCATTTTTTTTACCGTTGCGGCGAAGTCCATCAGCCCTTCATGGAGGCTTTCAACTTTTACCGTCACTTCTCTGACTTTCATGATTATCGCCCCTCAGTCTCCTTATGTGTTTCTCGAATTGTTCGGCATGCTTTTCGATGCCTGAAAATTCAATCCTCTCCTCAATATCCAAATTGTGCATATGATGGCCTTTCAGCCTCTCGTTGTCGTATCTGAGCACACATACGCCCTCTTTGATGTAGCTGAAGGAATACTTAACCCCCTCAGGAAAATGGGCGCTTGCAGGAATCGAATATGCCCTCATTTCGATGAATTCCTCCTTCGCCAGTATGATTTTGGTTTTTTTTATCAGCTTGGCCATGAAATCACACTATGGCCTGCCACGCTATATATAGCCTCACAGGCAATATAATGCTTTCCTCTTATACGTTGATTGACGAAAAAGCTTATATTGCGTTTGCTGACGGTTTTGGCGTGTCAAATCGACTTTATTATTCATTTGTTTGGTATATCTCTAATGATAAAATATATCTTGCATGCTGCCGGAGCCCAAACAGTAAACAAGCATATTATGCAAATGGAACGGCATATTTACGACAAAGACATTATTGGCAACGTCCAAAAAAACATCCTGATTTGGGCAAAAGAAGGGTATTGCCAGATTTTTTGGTCTGAAGATGACATTGAACGGATTCGAGAGCAAGGCAAAAAGTTGCTGATTCCCAAAATTCAAATGAAAACATTGCAAGAGGAGAAGAAAGCAGTGAAATTATACTGGAAATCATCAAATGACCTTTTGGTATGCATCAAAAATAAGCTTAGCCAAGAAAAGCTGGCCAAGCTATATGATGCCTATTCATATGCCCTTAGGCGGGTTTATGCCCATTTTATTACTTCTACAGGGCACACAACCCTTGCTGTTGAAACCCAATTGCGGGAAATACTTGAAAGCAAATTTGGAAATGAAGCGGACCACCACTATCAAACGCTTACTAACCCAATAGACGAAGACATTCTGTTTAGGGAATTGACAGACTGGGTAACAATCTTGGAAAATCCGACTGACGAGAAAATATTGAAACACACAAAAAAATACTCAATTCTGTTTGCCAACGTTTTTTCAGAACAAGAAGCCTTAAACTTGATGAAAAATCGAATACTTGCCAAATCCATCGGCGTGATAAAAAATGAGATAAAAGAGGGAGAACTTCGAAGAGAAAGAGGCCAGAAGAAACTAAAGGAAATTCTCAGAAAACTCAAATCCAAAAAAGCCCAAGGGTTCGCAAAACTTCTGCGTCAACTTGGATTGCTCAGGCTGGAGTTTAAGTCATGCTGGAATGGGGAATCATACCATTTACTCCCATTCTATGAAAAGGTTGCAGAACTAGCACAATGTTCAGTGAAAGATATTTACCTATTTTATAGCTGGAAGGAAATAAGCGACTTATTGCACAATAATGCAAGCATGAGCAAAGATGAACTTGAACGAAGAAAAAAATACTGGCTTATGCAATTCTCTGGTGGAGAGATAGTTCTCTTTAGTAGCGAAGAAGCTTTGAAAGCAAAGGAAAAACTCCTCAACCCAAGCATACCTAGCAAAGACACAAAATCATTTACCGGAACTGTGGCAAGCAAAGGAATAGTGGCAGGCCAAGCCTTGATAGTAAGGGCAGATAACCCGACAGAACTTGCAGAAATAGCAAAAACGGTCAAACCAAATACTATTCTTGTAACTGGAATGACAAACCCGACAATGATGGTTCTGATAAGCAAAGTAAAAGGAATTATAACAGACGAAGGCGGAGCTGCATGCCACGCAGCAATAATAGCAAGGGAATTCAATTTGCCCTGCATAGTGGGCTGCCATGTCGCAACCTTAATACTAGATGATGGAGATTACATACTCTTGGATGCCAATAAAGGCACAGTCAAAAAAATCAGTGAAAACGAATTTCATGAGTTCAATAAAAATAGCAATAACCCAGGTGTTCAATAATGGTTCTTGAGGTAATGGAGAGAATTTACAGCGGACATTGGTTCCTGCAAAGCTTCAACTGCCATGGCTTTGTGCACGATTTTCACAAATTTACAGGTAAGAAGTTCTTCACAAAATTTGCGGGAATAATGGAAAATGACATGTGCCAGATGGCTTGGGACGATGAAGAATTTGAGGAAGATGCCAAATACATTGCCGACAAACTTGTAAATGATGATAAATGGCGAAATAACATTTACAAGCTCTTTAACAAATACTCAAAGCAATATTTCAGTGCCGGAAAGAAGTTCAGGAAACTGGATTTTCCAAAGCTTTCGGATATACTACTAGCAAAAGAATATGGCAAAATGCTTCCACTACAAAAGCACCACCAGCTTATCGCAGTCATAGTCAATGGCTATCCGACAGATGGCAAAAACCATCTCTCAAATAAAATCAGGGACGAACTCAAAATCAATATAAACGATGCCCAAAAATTTGAGGAATATTGGTCAACCCTGACTTTACCTACAAGAATGAGTCTAAGGCAGAAAAAAGACTTAGAAATAGCTAAACTAGCAGACAAAATCAGGAAAAAAGCCTTAAAGAACCCAGAAAAAGAACTTGCCAAAATACACAAGAAATATTCTTGGCTCGACTACCTCTATCAAGGCCCGGAAGCTACACTGGAACAATACCGTAACGAACTCAAAATCGCCATTGAGGATAATAAATTCCTGAAACTCGACAAGGAATTTAGCCAAAGAAAAAAAGAACAGCAAAAGCTCATGAACAAAATTGGCCTGGATAAAAGAGGCAAATTCTTGGTAGAACTTGCAAAGCACGTAATCTGGCAGAAAGGCTGGAGAAAAGACTACCAAGCACACGCATTCTGGTGCTATGAACCATTCTTCAAGGGACTCGCAAAAAGAAAAGGAATCGAAGACTGGCACGATGTATCGTTCCTTTTCCCGTGGGAAACAGAAAACTTTATCCTAAACAATCAACCTACGCCTGAAGAGCTGAAAGAGAGAAGGAACTACTCGATATTCTATGACACTGACACAAGCACTGAAATATACGCAGGAGAAAAAGCCAGAGACTTCCACAAAACAATTGAACTAAAGAAACACGATGGAAACATTCAGGAAACAAGTGGGCAATGCGCATATCCAGGCAAGGCAAAAGGGGCAGTACGGATAATACAAGTGCCTTTGGATATGAAGAAAATGCAAAAAGGTGATATCCTCGTTTCACAGGCAACGAGCCCGGATTTGCTTCCGGCAATAATGAAGGCTGCTGCAATCGTCACAAACACAGGCGGGCTAATCTGTCATGCCGCAATAACCGCAAGGGAACTAAAGATACCCTGCATAGTTGGAACGCACAACGCAACGCTCATTTTCAAGGACGGGGACACGGTTGAAGTAGACGCAACTAAGGGCACAGCAAGAAAGGTGGAGAAATGACCGCAAAACTTTCAGCTTTTATGGGAAAGCAAGAAAACAAAATATGCTCAGAAGATTATGACTTTGTGTGGCGACTACACGACCGCACGTATTTTGATGTGTCAATATGGCTCAACAAAAATTACTTGAAAAGAGATTTTATAATCACAAACAAGGGTAAGGAATGGTGTTTGTATTTATCAAAATCAGAAAGAACAAAATTATCGCAATATGGCGTGTATTTTTTCAAAAGAAGATTTCTAAAGTACAAAAAAAGAGTTAAAGAAATAAGCAATTACACAGAAAAATATTTCAACAGTCTTTATACTAAAGACATGTCTTCGCTCAACAATCAAGAATTGAGTAGAGATTTTTTAAAAACTGTAAAGTTGTGCTTGCAGTTGTGGAAACATTATTGGTTTACTGAATATTTTCTTTATGATGAAATAGAAAGAAGGATAAATGAAGCGCCAGAAAAATATGAGGGGTTGAACAAAAAGGTTAAAGAAATGCAGACGCTAAAGTTCGAACTCAGAAAACTCGTAAATAAAACTGTTTTTAGAAGAGAAGATTTTTACATTTTTGGAAATTATTTGAATGAAATTAAGAAAAGAACAAAAATCAAAAACCCGTTTTTATTTCATTATCAAGAGCTAATCCAAGCTTTAAACAATGAATCCATAAAAACAAATTTGAATAGAGAGAACTATGTGCTTGGCAAATTCAATAACTGGGAACCCATTATCGGCATAAATGCTCTAAAAATAATTAATGCTCTTGACAACCCTGCTAAAAAAACTAAAATAATTGAGGGACAAATAGCCAATAAAGGTTACTACAAAGGAAAAGTCAGAGTAATAAAATTCAATTGGGCGAAAAATATGGAAAAAGAATCAGCAAAACTAAAAAAGGGAGAAGTTTTAGTTACTGGCTCAACAATTCCACAAATGATGGTTGCATGCATGAACGCTGGAGCTATAATAACAGAAGAAGGGGGTATTGCTTCTCATGCAGCAATCATTAGCAGGGAGTTCAATAAACCGTGTATTATTAGAACAAAAATCGCAACAAAAATATTTAAAACTGGTGATGTTGTTGAAGTTGACGCAACTAAAGGAATAGCAAGAAAGGTGGAGAAATGACAACAAAGCATACTCTTGCATTTTCAAAACTTAACAAAAAAGACGTAGCATCAGCCGGCGGCAAAGGAGCATCTCTAGGCGAGATGACACAGGCAAAAATACCAGTCCCAAAAGGCTTTGTAATACTTTCAAATGCATTTGAAAAATTCCTTGAAGAAAATGACTTGATTCCAGAAATAAACGCCGCACTTGATACGGTCAACACAGAAGAGACACATACAGTGGAAAATGCCTCGGAAAAAATCGAAGCAATGATACTAGACGAAGAAATACCAAAAGAAGTTGCCAAGGAAATAAAACAAGAATTCAAAAAGCTCAAGGCAAAATTCGTTGCAGTCCGCTCAAGCGCCACCTCGGAAGACAGCACTTCCGCGGCCTGGGCCGGGCAATTGGAAACCTATCTCAACACAACTGAAAAAGAACTCCTGGGGAAAGTCAAGAAGTGCTGGGCATCGCTTTTCACGCCACGAGCGATAGTCTATAGGTTCATGAAAAATCTCCACAAAGAAAAAATTTCAGTAGCAGTCGTTGTGCAAAAAATGGTTGAAAGCGAAAAATCCGGGGTTGCTTTTTCAGTGCATCCGGTAACACAGGATAGAAATCAGCTGATTATAGAGGCAATATTCGGGTTAGGTGAGGGTATAGTTTCCGGCTCCGTAACACCAAACAGTTTTATACTGGAAAAGAATGGTCTGACTATTCTTGATAAACGAATAGTACCGCAAAACAAAAAAATGCTTAAAGGAAAAAATGGTGTGAGTGTATGGGCAACAATAGACATAAAAAAAGGCGAAAAACCCGTGCTTAGCGATAATGAAGTGAAACAACTTTCAAAATTGATAATTAAAATAGAAAAACATTATGGCTTTCCAGTTGACATTGAATGGGCGCAGAAAAAGGGCAAGTTCTTTATCCTGCAATCACGGCCTATTACGACTCTCACAAATCTTTGATTGCCTTTACGCCAGCTGCTTCTCCAATTTCGCCTTGATTGTCTTCAGCGAGATGAACTGCTCGCGCTCCATTTCCTCGAGCCTCATTATGATGTACCTTGCACGTTCCCTGAGGTTCGGAATCATTATGTAATCAAGCGCGTTCACGCGCCTCTTTGTCTTCTCGATTTCCTTTATGAGCCTCTTGAGCGCGTTCTCGGTTTCCGCGAGCCTGATTATTATTTCGAGGCTTTTCTCGAACGCGCCCGCGGCCTCGTCGATTTTAGCTGAAGAGCCTTGTATGGAGTATCCGCGCTGCTCGAGCGTTTTCGAAACATACTCGCCCTTGATGTGCGGGATGTGCACGCCCATCACGTTCTTTGACTGCACCTCGATGTTCGGCGCCTTCTTCACCGCGAGCGAAAGGCTCTCCACTTCAAGTATGCCGTGGTACGCCTGAGCCATTGCAAGCGCTTCGAAGGCTTCCTTCATGCGGTTGTTGAGTTCGGTGCGCTGGTCCTGCGCCTGCCTCATGATTTTGAAGAACTCGAGCACGAGCACGTCCCTCTTCTGCTTGAGGAGCTTGTGCCCGTTCTCCGCGAGGCGTATCCTGCCGCGCGTTTCGATGAGCTCT
>CAYJRH010000022.1:0-9601 GCA_964372565.1 uncultured archaeon | reverse complement strand
GTTGTGCGAGCTTGTGCCCGTTCTCCGCGAGGCGTATCCTGCCGCGCGTTTCGATGAGCTCTAGTCTTGTAGTTTTTACATCTTCGGCCATTTTACCACACTTTCTTTTTCGTCAACGTTTTTCTTTCGTGTAACGAAAGAAAAAGGTTGTGCGAGCTTGTGCCCGTTCTCCGCGAGGCGTATCCTGCCGCGCGTTTCGATCAGCTCGAGCCTTGTTGTCTTCACGTCTTCAGCCATTGCTATTCACATTCCTAATTGATTTAATGCAGGGCTTCTAATCCTTGCGGAATTTTTTTCCGTATTTTTGCATGTGCTCGAGCTTCACCCTCTTGAGCTCCTTTTCAGGCAGCATTGAGAGCAGCTCCCAGCCCAAATTGAGCGTCTGCTCTATTGTGCGGTCTTCGCCCTTGCCCTGCCTTATGAACCTTTTCTCGAATTCATCCGCAAATTTCAGGTACTTCCTGTCGATTTCGGAGAGCGCTTCCTCTCCCACAACCGCGCTCAATGCCCTCAAATCACGGCCCTGCGCGTATGCGGCATATAGCTGGTCCGCAACCCCGCGGTGGTCCTCGCGCGTCTTGCCGTTGCCGATTCCTAGGTTCATCAGCCTTGAAAGGCACGGGAGAACATCAATCGGAGGCGAAATTCCCTTCCTGTGAAGCTCCCTTCCGACAACAATCTGGCCTTCAGTAATGTAACCTGTAAGGTCCGGGATCGGGTGGGTGATGTCATCCGAAGGCATTGAAAGAATGGGCAGCTGTGTTACAGAGCCCTTCCTGCCCTTGATTACCCCTGCGCGCTCATAGAGCGAGGCGAGGTCGGTGTACATGTATCCTGGATAGCCTCTTCTTCCCGGCACTTCCTTTCTTGCCCCCGCAATTTCGCGCAAAGCTTCGCAGTAATTTGTCATGTCGGTGATTATTACAAGCACGTGCATGTCCTTCTCGAATGCGAGGTATTCCGCGGTTGTCAGCGCCATTCTCGGGGTAATAATGCGCTCAACACTCGGGTCGTCGGCAAGGTTGAGATACAGCACACTCCTCTGCAGCGCCCCTGTGCGCTCGAAGTCCTTCATAAAGAAGTTTGCCTCTTCATGCGTGATTCCTACTGCGGCGAACACAACCGCAAAGCTTTCCCCTTTTGCGCGCACTTTGGCCTGCCTCGCAATCTGGACGGCAAGCTCGTTGTGCGGCAATCCTGACCCTGAAAATATCGGCAGCTTCTGGCCGCGCACAAGCGTATTCAGGCCATCGATTGTGCTTATTCCGGTCTGTATGAAATCCTCAGGCTTGTTCCTTGCAACTGGGTTTATCGCTGCGCCGATAATGTCAACCCTTTTTTCAGGCACAATGGGCGCACCCTTGTCGCGCGGCTCTCCAAGGCCGTTGAATACCCTTCCGAGCATGCCTTTTGAAACGGAGAGTTTCATTGTCTCGCCGAGGAATTTTACCTTTGTCTTGTCAGCATCCAGGCCTGTTGTCGAGCCGAATATTTGGATTACTGCCATGCCTTTCGATGTTTCGAGCACCTGGCCCTTCCTCTTTTCTCCGTTCGGCAGCGTAACTTCCACAATTTCGTTGTAGCCGACGTTATCAACCTTATCGACAAAGACCAGCGGGCCTTCGACGTTTTTTACTGTCTGGTATTCCTTCATCATGCTCTCACCTAACACTTCCAAGCCTTTTCATTTCTTGCTTCCATCATGCTCCCACCTTTTGGGCTTGGGAGTGTGATGCATCCTTTATCAGCCTGTCAAACTGCGAGTCAATCTCGCTTGAGATTTGGCCAATCCTCTTCTGCATGTCCTTTTCGCTGATTTCCTTCATCCTCGCAATGTCTTCCCTCACTCTCAGAGCGGTTATGTTCTTGAGCTGCGCACCCAAATCAAGCGCGTCAATTGCGCGCCCGTGGAATTTGAGGATTGCCTTCAGCATGAGGTACTGCTTCTGAAGCGAAGCCGAAGCGTCAATGTCACTGAACGCAGACTGCTGGAGGAAGTCCTCCCTTATCATTCTTGTTGCGTCAAGCACTGCCTGCTCCTTTTCTGGAAGTGCATCCGGGCCGACAAGCTGCACGATTTCCTGCAGCTCCGATTCCTTTTGCAGGAGCGCCATTGCATTTCCGCGGTTCTCCGCCCAATCCGCGGCAACAGTGTTTGCATATGTGCTGTCAAGCGAATCCGTGTAGAGGGAGTAGCTCTTCAGCCAGTTTATTGCAGGGAAGTGCCTTCTCTGCGCAAGCTTTGCGTCCAGCGCCCAGAACACTTTGGTTACGCGCAGCGTGTTCTGGGAAACAGGCTCTGAAATGTCCCCACCAGGAGGGGATACCGCGCCGATTACTGAAATGGAGCCGTTTCTCTCTGGCGAACCCGTGCATATTACCCTTCCCGCGCGCTCGTAGAATTCCGCCAGCCTTCTCGCGAGGTAAGGCGGGTAGCCTTCCTCTCCAGGCATTTCTTCAATCCTGCCGGATATTTCCCTCATTGCTTCAGCCCACCTTGAGGTTGAATCGGCCATGAGCGCGACATCATATCCCATGTCCCTGTAATATTCGGCGATTGTGATTCCGGTGTAAACCGAAGCTTCCCTTGCAGCGACCGGCATGTTGGATGTGTTTGCAATCAGTATTGTCCTCTGCATCAGCGGCTTTTTTGTTTTCGGGTCCAGCAGTTCCGGGAATTCCTTGAGCACTTCTGTCATCTCGTTCCCGCGCTCGCCGCATCCGATGTAAACAATGACCTGCGAATCGCTGAACTTGGCAAGCGACTGCTGGGTTACCGTTTTTCCCGAGCCGAACGGCCCGGGAATTGCCGCAGTTCCGCCCTTTGAAATCGGGAAAAACGTGTCCAGTATCCTCTGGCCTGTGATGAGGGGCGTGTTTGGCGGCAGCTTTTCATTGCATGGCCTTGGCTTTCTAACCTCCCACTTCTGCATCATCTGGATTTCGTGCTTTTCCTTGCCGTCCTTCAGAACGCAGACCGTTTCCACAACCGTAAAGCTGCCCTTCTTTATCTCGGCAACTTCGCCCTTCACTCCATGCGGCACCATGATTTTGTGCAAAATAAGCTCTGTTTCCTGCACCTCTCCTATAATGTCTCCTGCTTCAACCTTGTCCCCCTTCTTTGCAGTTGGCCTGAACTCCCACTTTTTCTTCTTGTCAATTGCGTTTGCAACAATTCCCCTTGCAATGAAGTTTCCGCTCTGCTTGAGAATTTCATTAAGCGGCCTTTGTATGCCGTCATAAACCGATTCCAAAAGGCCCGGCCCAAGTTCGACACTAAGCGCCCTGCCCGTGTTTTCCACGGGTTCGCCGGGCTTCAATCCAGATGTGTCCTCATAGACCTGTATTGTTGCCTTGTCGTCATTTAGCTTTATTATTTCGCCAATGAGCCTCTCCTTGCCGACCTTTACAACGTCGTACATTCTTGCACCTGCCATTCTTTCCCCGACGACAACAGGCCCCGATATTTTCAGCAATTCCGCCATTTTTTCACCCCTGCAAACATCACAATCACTTCATCAGCTCGAACCCGAGCGCCTTCTTCACCATGTTTCTCAACGAATCTGCCTGCTCCATCGGGCCTGCCTTGTCAGGCACCGCAATGACAACCGGCTTTGCAAGCCTCTCGATTTTTTTCTTGAGCCTCCAGTCCATTGCATTGATTGTCTTTTCATTTATTATTAAAATCCCGACTTCTTCCGCGCCCAATAATTCCTCGGCTTTCCCTTCGGCTTCAATGCCGGCCAGCGGGAATATTTTCTGCACTCCCGCAAGCCTGAAGCCCATGCATGTGGGCCCGTCGGCAACCACTGCAATGCTGTGCTTCAGCTCCCCAACCATTCCGTCGGTTGGGTACGGAAGTCCCGTCTGCTGACGGGACTGTGCTTGCTTCGCTCGCATTTCCACTTCCATTTTGTCCACCCATTCAGACTAACACAATCATTTCCCTGATTTTTTCCGCCGGCATATTGAACTCCTTTGCCCTTGTAATTTTGCGGATGTTCGAGACTTCCTCTTCCTTCAGGAACAAAAATCCCGCGATTGCGCCTATTGAGAGAACGCTTGTGCGGAGCAGGCTCAGGCCCTTTGCCGCAACTGCTTTCTCTGCCTCTATTTCAATCGGAATCAGGCTCCCGTTTTTCTTGTAGGCATCAATCGCCTTTCCCATTTTGAAGTTCTTTTCGAAAACCTTTGCCGCTTCCTCGACGCTTTTTGCCTTGGCTGCGAGCATGAGCGATTCAATGCCTATGTTCCCTCCCGGTATGAGGTTCCCGGAGATTTTTTCCTCCTTTATGCCCTCTTTTTTTCCCCTGAGGAGCGTTGAAACATTTTTCGCGTCAACCTGCGCCTTCAGCATGTTAAGGATAATCCTGCCGTCCCCGTACTGGTTCCGGGCTATCCTTGGCAGGTTCCTGTAATAATAATCGTCCAGCGCAGCGAGCAGCACGGCAGGCTCGCGGTCCTTTTCATAGGCCTTCATGCTCTTTTCAAGGATGCTTCCGTAAACTGTTCCGGAGAGCGCCTGCCCAACATCCTTTACTGTCTTTGCGTCAAGCATTTTCGCGGTTGCCGTTTTTCCGAGGATGCCGGTTTCAACAATGAGGTGCGAGATTTTTTCCTTGGGTTCGCCCAGATGCCTGCTCAGCAGCGCGGTTTTGATGTTATTGACCTCGTATTTCTCGAACATCTGGCAGATTTTTGCGGAAAGTTTCTTCGGCGCTATCCTGATTATTTTCCTCAATGTCCTTGAAAAGTTTTTCGTGCAGGCTAACTCAACCTGGTCAGCGAGCGTCTTTTCCTTCAGCGCGCCCGACACCAAATCCTCCCTGTACTGCGTCCTTTCAAGGAGCGCGTAAATTTCCTCGACATCTGCGGCTTCGGCAAGCGCCTCGGCCTCGCGGCGCGTGAGAAGCGACTGCTTCATTGCCTTTACGCGAGCGTTTGCGTATCCGAGCGTTATTGCCCTCCCTATTATCGAGCCCTCGAGTGCCTGCATCATTTCCGACCAGCCTTCATCAAATCAGCGTAAATCGCCTTCTTTGCCTCTTCCTTCCGTTGCTCGAAAACCGCTTCTAGCGAGTTGTCGATGCTGATCCTGCCGTCAGGGGTTGTAGTAATTGCGCCCCCTGCAATGTCGGCGGCCTTTTCAGAGACATTTTTCGAGAATTTCCTTGCTGCCTTTGCATCGCCCTTGTTCACGTAGACAACGCACTTCGGGCCGAGCTCTTTCTCGGCTTCAGAAATTAGGCCGCCGAGCCTCTTCTCATAGCCAGCTGTTTCCGGAATTTTTGCAAAATCCTTCCACACCATTTCAAGCGCCTCCTTCATCTTCCTGTCCATTGCATCGGCAACCAGCCTTTTCCCTTTCAGCTCTGCCGAGCTCATGCGCTCGTTTGTTTCGGACTCCACCATTGCCTTTGCCCTTTCACGCGCATCCGCCCTTATTTTCGCGGCCTTTTCCCTTGCATCTTCAGTTGCCCTTGACGCCTGCTTCTGCGCATCCGATTGCAGCCTTTTTGCTTCTGCCTGCGCCTCCTGCGTGAGGCTCTTTTTCAGGTTTTCAAGTCCCATTCTATTCACTCCCTTACTTATTTTATTTTCGGGGCAGGTCACCCTTGCCCCGGTATGTCCATTTGCACTTTTTCTTTTCGTCAACGTTTTATTTTTCGTGCAACGAAAAAGAAAAGGTTGCTTTAAAGGAACAACAATACTGCTGCGACAATGAAGCCGAATATGACCAGCGACTCCGGAATGGCAAGCCATATCAAGAGCTTGGAGGCCTGATCCGGCTTTTCGGCTATTACGCCTACGGCGCTTGCCCCGATTGCCGACTGGGCTATCCCTGTCCCGAGCGCTCCGCCGAATATTGCTATTGCGGCGGCAATTGCCTTCACTCCTTCTGTTTCGAGCACAACCATGCTTTTGCACCTCCCTTTCAATCCTTCAGATATTTCCTTTTAAGCTTAAACGGCGCGAACTCCCTTCCACCGCCCTCGTAAAATTTCGAGTACATTTCCACGAAATTCAGCCTCGCGCTTTGGATGAATGATTCAAACATTGTGAGGAAAGCGTTGAAAATGTGCCCCGCTATGTAAACCGGCACCAGAATGATTAATAACAGTCCTTTGTCAATGCTCGGAAAAAGCACGTGGTTAAGGATGAGCGCAATAAGGGTTCCCACCAACCCAACTGCCAATACCCTTGTAAACGACATTACGTTCCCAAGAACGCTCGGCAGTTCTATAATTCCTGCAATGCCTTCCGCGCTCACAACCGCACCGAGAGAAACCAGCAGCAGCGCAGCGCTGCCCATTACAATTTCCTGTGAAAAGGCATTGAACATCGCTCCGCTGATAAGGACGGTTCCGAAAGCGACTACGCCGAGCCATCCGAGCTTGGCAAGTGCGTGCTTCCTGTTCCCGTGCTTTGCCGCATTAAGGAAGCCGAGCAGGAAGCCGGTGCATACTGCCACAATTCCAATCAGGATCGTGATTCCGAGGAGCAGCTTGACATTGAGCAGCCTTTCCACGCCGTGGTAGAGCAGGACATTCCCGATTCCGGTAAACCTGTATATGAGCTCGGTGTGCGGCATTCCCATGAACTCGTCATATATGACGCCGAATATTATTGTCGGTATCGCGCTCCACATCCAGATGAGCCCGACTGGCTTCAGGATGTTGTCTTCAGCAACCTTTTTCACAATGAACCGTGCAATGAGGAATGATATCACGCCGTAAATAACATCCCCGACCATCATTGCGTAGAAAAACGGGAAAAAAACAAGGAACACAAGCGTAGGGTCAATCTCCCCGCTCCGCGGAACAGACATATACTTGTTTATCCATTCAAATGGTGCCAGCGCCCTGCGGTGCTCGAGCAGAGTCGGCGCCTCCTCATGCGCATGCTCAAGCTGTTCGCTTGAGAACCTCCTGACCTCAACCTTCTCGCTAAAGGTTTTTTCCGTGAACGCCGCAAATTCGGAAAATTTCTTTTCAGGAATGTACGCTTCAACAATGAACGAGTGCTGCGTCGCGCCGAAGGAAGTCGCAGCCGAGGATTTTCCTGTTTCGATTTCATAATGCTCTTTTGCCGCCGCGATTTTTGAAAAACTGCCCTTTGAAATCGCGCCTATTTTTTTATTCAGCAAGGCGCGCTTTTTTCCTATTTCGGCGGCCCTTGATTCAATCCTCCTTAATTCATCCGAGGGCTTTCCCGACATTTCCGGGAGCTGCACCTTTTCAAACCCAGCCCTTGCAACTTCTTCAATGGCTTCATCGCTTCCCGATTTGACCGCAACAACGCAAATGTAAGTGCTCTCCGATGCCCTTTTGAAAAACCATTTTGCATCCGATGTTTTTTCCAAAGCCGCTTCAACAGCTCTTATCTTCTGGGCATCAACTGTTCCGGCATGCACCGCGGCGCTTGAAAGCCCGAGCCTGCTGAAATCGATGCCTAGGCCTGCGAAAGGCGCGAGCGTGGACTTTTTGTCCCTTAGGATTTCCATTTCTGAACTCATGCTGTCCATTTCCTTGGTGATTTCGCTGATCTCGCGCTCCGCCTCCCAATATTCCCTTGACCTTGCGTAATCCGAAGCTGCCTTTGCCTCAACCCTCTGGCCATTGTGCCTCTGCTCAAGCGCTCCTGCAAGGGCTTCCAATTTCAGCAATTTTTCAACATTCGCGCTGTGGTCATCAAGCGGCTTTGATGCCTCGATGCCGTGGCCCGAGACCTTTTTTATTTCGGCTCCGCCGTAAGATTCAAGCGCTTCTATGGTTTTGCGCATCATGCTCTTCGGCCCTATGAGCCTGACTTTGCACATCTTTGCGGGGAAAAACATTTTTTTCACTCACCTTTTATTCAATCTTCCATAACTTTTTCCAGTGCCTTCTTCACAACCGCCATTGGTACAGGCATTTCCGATATTTCCGCTGCTTCCTTCTGCGCGCGTGCGAGTATCTGCTTTTCTTTCTCATCGAGTTCCTTGTGGGCTTTTGCAAGGATTTCTTCCTCTATTCCTTTTGCCTCTTCGCCTGCCTTTTCGATTATTTTCTTTGCAGATACGTTCGCATCGGAAACGATTTTTTCGGCGTCCTTTTTCCCTTTTTCGAGCAGCCTTTCCTTTTCGGATTCTGCTTCCTTGATTCCTTTCAACTCATCAGCGAATTCGCTTTCATTCATCTTTACACCCGTTCACTTTTTCCTTTTTTTAAATGCGATTGCCCCGTCCTCAATTTTTTTTGCCATTCTGGGCAGGGCAAAATACGTAAGCGCAAGCGCCGCGAGCAGCACGGCAAGGCCCTTGTTTAGGCTCAGGAACCCGAACTTCACGCCTCCCATGAGCAGGAAAACCAGAACAAGGTAAAATGGGGCCAAAGTCAGGAGCACAAAACCCACCGAGAAAACGCGGAGGCTTGCCGCAGATGCCTTTGCCATAAGTATCGCCATTTCTACCAATCCAAGACCCTATTTGCCTTAAATGCGCCCCTCACCAAAAGGCGCATTATTCTACAATAATAAATGCGCTGTGCACACAATAAACCTATTGATTGCAGGTTGGTTTTAAAAAGCGTTGCACAATTTTCCGGCGAATTTTTATTCGGCGTATATTCTTTGAAGCCTGTTTTTGAGTTTCGGGGATTTCCGGATTTTTTTCAGTGCGCGGTGTATATCATTATTGACTACCATTCGCTTTAGTCCTAGAATTGTCATTATTTCTTGTATTTGCCGCGCCTCTTGCCCTACCCCAAAATACATTTGGAGCACTTTTGTTGCTCTTTTGTTTGCGTCTTCGCTTTGGTATAATGTGTGTGCTATTTCGGTCAGGAATTGTTTGAGTTGTTCCCGTGTTCTTTCGGTTATGTTTGGGGGAGGTGATAATTTTGCTGTGAGGGCTAGTTCTAATTCCGTTTGCTTATCAGGTTCGTGCACATTTTCGAATGTTTGTGTTGTTAATTCTAAAACTTTTTTTACAGAGGCTGGAGATTGTTTTATCCCTGCTGCAATTTCTTTGGCAGTTGGTTCGCGCCCGTGCGCTAGTTCAAATTTTTGCGCAAATTTGTTTATGGTCTGCCTAACATCTATTACCCATTGTGGTTGCCTTATCAGCCTCCATTCCCTGTTCCTCTCAGTATTTAATAAATGACGCATATTGACCATCGCCCAGGTTGATAATCTTCCTTTTTCGGGCGTGTATGTTTTTATTGCTCTAACAAGACCAATTAGCGCAATTTGCCTTATGTCATTTTTGTCTATTCCGTAATGGTATAGGTTATCGTATCCGATTATGTTGTTTATTGCATCATGAGTGAATTTTCCTACCAGCCCCTGGTTTTGTTCGAACAGTCTTATTTCTTCAGGCGTTCTTAATTCCCCTTCTCCTGGGCGCATTAGCCACATTTTGCTGGCCTTCCTTCTCTGTTGCCGGGTTGTTTGCGGGCTTGTTTTGGGCGGGGCGGTGCTTTTTCCTGCCGGCCAATGTTCTCTTAGGCTGTGTAAATATGTTCTCTTTTGTTGCATATTAAAAGTAATTGATGTGTTGTCCTGATTTAATAAACCAGTCGCCCTTGCGTGAGTTCAAATGAATGGGTGATGTGCCAAGCAA
>CAYJRH010000021.1:0-16081 GCA_964372565.1 uncultured archaeon | reverse complement strand
TTCTATTTTTGGCTTCAGAAGGGTTTTCAGTATAAATTAAACCTTCTATTTTTTCATCTTTATACTTTTTAATTTGTGTAAAAAAACATGGGGCGGGGACGTTCAAATGATATTTATATTTATCATCTAATTTGATTACTGAAAAACTAAAAAAAACGAGAGTTCCTTCAAGCGCATTAAACTCTTGTAAACTTTCATCATAAGCAAAAACACTTCTATTCTTCATTAAATTTTGATTTGAAAAATTAATGTCATAACACTGGCCTAATTCTTCTAGACAAGTTACTTTAGAATTTGTGAGAGACTCGGGGAACGAAAACTTCGGTTCGGTTGCCTCAAAAGAAATTTCATTTGTTACTTTTCTATTAATTGTATTTAGAGTATATCTAATATTTCTGAAAATTGTAGTTTCTTTAAATTTTGAATCTAGTCCATTATTGATTATTTTATCCATTTATTAACAATCTTAACTATTAATTGAAAAAGTTATGTTTAGACTTTTTATTCTATTTTGTTTGGGTTGTTTCCTTCTTTTGGGTTTGTGAATGCGAGGCTTGTGTTTACGCGTTCTATGTGCTCTGTGTCTTTGAGTAGTTTTTTGTTCCACATTCTGGGCATAGAATTTCTATCTTTTCAGCTTCATCTAAATCCATTTAATTCCCCCAATCATTTTAGTTTACTTACATAAATGCTTCTTGTCTCGGTTTTTTCTATGTATTTTTTGACTTCTTTTGCTGTTTTTTGGTCTATTTCTCCTTCTTCTAGCGCGTGCCCGAGCTTGGTCGTATCAAGCTCCGAAAGTTCGGCCCAGAGGTTGTGTTTCTTGATTAGTTCTTCCAAGTGGCCCCTTTCTTCGCTGTTTTTTGCGGGAAATTTCACTTTTTCGGCTGTTTTCAGTTTTAGTTGGTAAGTGGTTCCCTGCACCACCTCATAACCGTGCTGTTTTGCATAGTCAAAGATTTGTGCCTTGAGTGATTCCATTTCATTCTCGATTTTCTCCATTAGGGTCTTCTTTTCGCTGTAAACTTTTGTATAAGCGTCCGCGAGCTTCACCCCTTCCTCTTGGCTATACTGCTTTGGTTCAAGCTTCTTGAGTTCCTGCCCGTGAGCCCAGGCCGGGCAGATTGGTTTGTATGAGCAATAAGAGCAAAGTGGGCTAGGTTTGGTTTCATAGCGCTCAGTTGATTCTATCCTGTTTATCAGCCCAATAATCCTTTTCCGCGTCTTCTCAAGCTGCGTTGCCGTGCGATGTGAGATACCTTCGCGCTGGAAGACAACGTAATGCCAAATAAGGTCAACTTTCTTGGCTTCTGGAAACTCTTTTTGCACCCACATCTGGTAAATTGCGAGCTGTTCGTCTTTCTCAATCTTGGATTGCTCCGGCAGCTTGCCAAAAGTCTTGTAATCGTGAATCTGGAAATGATTTTTTCCGGCTTCCATGAGCAAATCAATGTAACCTGTAAGTTTGTGCATGCCGTCCCCGTTGAGGTCAAGGGTTATTTGCTGCTCTATACCCAACACCTTCCCCTTCTCGAATGGGTGGTTTTTCTCGTAAAAATTGGCAACACACTTCTTTCCAAGGGCAAAATAATGTTCTTTCGTCAGGCCTTCCTTGTTAATTGCAATATCATCGCTCCAGCCCTCGTTCCAAAGCTTCTCATAATATGCGAGGAGTTCCTGCAAGGAATTCTTCTTCGTGTGCTGCAAATCGCGGAAAAGCTTCTCAAGCGTTGAATGGACGGCCTTCCCCATGAACGCCTCAATTGATACCTTTTCAGGGATTGCAATTCGTTGAATATATTTGTACTCGAACTTTTTAGGGCACTGCTCGAAACAAGCCAAACGAGAATGGGAATAAATCATTGAAAAAGAGTTAGTGCGAAACCCATTTAATTGCCTTTCAATGGGTCAAAAGTCATGGTTAAGAAACTAATGCCTTTTTACTTTAATTTGGGTTTTTCTCTTGAATTTGCTAATGAATGGGGATGAATACGTTGAGTATGGCTTTGAAAATGAGAGTGAATTTGAAAAGTCTGTAATCGAAAATTGTAAGTTTCTATTCGGCCCAAATTCGATTTATATTGACATAAAAAGGAGAATTGGCAATTCCAAGTCATATAATAAAGGAATTCCTGACGGTTATGTAATTGATTTTTCAAATAATTCTTCCCCCCAACTTTATTTTGTTGAAAATGAACTTTCAAGTCACGATATTTACTCTCACATATCTGAACAGATCGCACGCTTCAACACTATGATTGTTACCTCAAAGAGGGATATTAGGGATATTTTACTTCATGAAGTAAAACGAGATTCTAGTTTGAATCAAGCTCTTTTGGAAAAAATTAGAGGGTCTAGGTTTGAAAATTTGGATCAGTTAATGATTGAATTGACTGAGCGGACAAATATTAAAATTCTTGTTGTAATTGATGAGATTGAGGATGATTTGAGGCAAACTCTGAGTAGTTTCAAGAATCAGCCTGATGTAATTCTTTTGCAGCGTTTTATAAAAAATGGAAAAATTGCCTACTGTTTTGAACCATTAACTCAGGTAATTCCGCAGCAAATACTTTTAAAAAATTCTGTTAAAAGTGAAAAGCCTCTCGGTGAAGATTTTGATACAATAGTTTGTCCGGCTTATGAAGAAGGTTTCCAAAGAGCCTACATTGGTCAAAGTGCTTGGTGGGCAGTTCGTATTTCCGCAGTGGCAAGGGAGAAGTTGAAATATTTAGCAATTTACCAAAAGGCTCCCATTAGTGCTGTTCAGAATGTTGCCGAGATTGTTCGTATCGAGCCATTTGAGGATAGTGGAAAATATAAAGTTTATTTAAAAAATAAAAAAACAATTCAGCCAATCAAAATGGACAAACCGGGCGCTGCTCCTCAAGGGCCAAGATTTACTACATTTCAAAGACTCCTTACCTCAAAAAAATTAAGTGATCTGTGGGAGTATTGGGTTTAATTTTGGCATTATTCTACCCTATTTGGGTTCGTTCCTTCTTTTGGTGTTCTAAAAGCATGAAATTTTAGAGGGCTCTTCAGGCGGCTGTTTGTGGGCAGTTAGGGCATTCCAATGTGCTTTTAGGCTGGTTTTTCTTGCCTCTGGGTTTTGTATTTGCAAATTGCCTGTAACCGCATTCGGGGCATTCCATTAGGCCGCTGCGTGCCTCAAGTATTTTCATTTTTACGCCTATTTGGTCACCTTATTTATCATTTATGGCATTATTTCTATTAACCTTGCCTTTTTGGTTTTATTAGAGGAGCTGTGGTTTGTGTTGCCTGAAATCGAGTTTAGCGAAAGTTTCTCAAAAGCGTTTAATTTGCTTGAGAATTCAAAGGAGAGCGTTTTCATCACAGGCCGTGCCGGCACGGGGAAGTCCACTTTTTTGAGGTATTTGAAGGAAAACTCGAAGAAGAAGATTGTGCTTCTCGCTCCTACGGGGGTCGCTGCGTTGAATATTGGCGGGCAGACTATTCATTCTTTTTTTCGCTTTCCTCCCGGGCTTTCTGTTAGAGGTGCTGTAAAGGAGGCGTATAAGCGCAAAAAGAAGAGCATTTTTTTTAACGTGGATTTGTTTGTGATTGATGAGATTTCAATGGTCCGGGCGGATTTGCTTGATTGCATTGATGTTTACCTTAAGACTATTTTGAGGTCCAATCTTCCGTTTGGGGGGAAGCAGATGCTTTTCATTGGGGACATGTGCCAGTTGCCTCCGGTTGTGAATAATGCGGAGCAGCCTTTCTTTCGCTCGAGCTATAAGTCCGAATATTTTTTTGATTCGGCGGTAATGAAGGATTTCAAGTATGCTCTTGTGGATTTTGAGAAGGTTTACCGGCAAAAGGATGCCGGGTTCATTGGAGTGCTGAACAGGGTTAGGGATGGCACTTTTTCTGAAAAGGATTTGTCGGATTTGAATTCTCGTCTCTTGGATGGCGAGGGCGATGATGGCACGATTCACCTCACGACTACGAATGCCATGGCTGACGGCCTGAATTCGAAGAGGCTCGCGCAGCTGCCGGGCACGCAGTATAATTACAGGGGTGTTGCCGAGGGCAAGTTCAAGCTGGATTCTTTGCCCGCGGACGAGGTCTTGGGCCTCAAGGAGGGGACACAGGTCATGTTTTTGGTCAATGATGCCGGAAGGAGGTGGGTCAATGGCACAATAGGGGTTGTAACTGGCTTGTCCGAGCAGAGCGTGCGCGTAAGGATAGCCGGCAATGAGGTTAATGTCGTGCCGCACGAGTGGGGCCTCTACAATTACAAGTTCGACGAGCACAAGGGCGAGATTTCCCAAGAGCTAGTTGGGGCCTTCACCCAATTCCCTTTGCGCTTGGCCTGGGCTATTACAATCCACAAGAGCCAAGGCAAAACCTTCGACAACGTAATAATCGATGTGGGCAGGGGCGCTTTTGCGCACGGGCAACTTTATGTCGCTTTGAGCAGGTGCAGGACGCTTGAAGGGATACGGATTAAAACGCCGATAAGGAAAGAGGATGTTTTGGTTGATGGTAGGGTGCTTACTTTTGTTGGCAATCGCCCGCGGGGCAATTAAAAGATTCCGCACAAAGTTCGCCCGAATCTGTTACCCCTTCGCTATTAACGCTCCTAAAAATTATTAACTTTTTGAGGCCTGAACTTCTGCATGGGCATGTCAAAGTTCCACGGTGCGGGACTGTCATCCCATGAACACGTTGATTGCCAATTCTCTTGCCTCTTCTTCTGAAATATTATGCTCTTTGCTGAATTTGGCTATGAATTCTTGGAAGGTCATTTTTCCTTCCTTCGGGGTCTTAGAATTTATTGAGGCGCGTTTTGTTCTGCATTGCGGGCAGTAGCTCCATTTTTCCTCGAGGCGGATTCCACAGGTTGTGCAGTACATTTTGCAACTCGCTCGGTCATATGTAGTTTTCGTGGTTTATCTTGAGCTTTGAGAGCACTGGGTTGTGGATTCCTTTCAGTTTGAGCTCGATTTTTATGTCAGGAGCCACCACCCCTTTGAGGAATTCGTTTATTTTATGGGTGTCCGTCCCTTCAATTATTGCGAACCGGACTCTTTTTTCCACGTCTTCGGTGTTTTCCACAAGTATATTGATGCCATTTTGCACGCCCCACTTCCTGAGCTTGCCTCTCATTTTGACGCCTGTAATCTCCGACTTGTCAGCAGATATTTCGTAAACGTCCCATACCAGGAGTTTTCCTTCCATGTATCTAAAAAACAGCTAAACCTTTTTATTTGGCATTCCACCTCCAGCGTCTCGGTTTTTCCTGCGTCTCAGCCTTTTTTTGCTGGCTTTTTCCCCATCGCCTTCATCGCCGCGCGCTCGGTGCGCTTCCCCGCCTTTTTGAGGTAGAGCAGAAGCCTCTTCCTGTCGCTTTTGCGGAGCAGGTTTTTCAGCGCGTGCCTGCCCAGCGGCTCCCTGAAATAAAAGAAGTCCACAATGGTCTTTTCCGGCTCTGAAACGTTCAGCCACCCGCCACCCAGCCGCATAGCCGTGTGCCCGAAGAACATTTTTCTGCTTATCCTTCTCACGAGGACTTTCCTTCCGAGGATTTCCCGTTCCCCCGCCCTGACCTTTCGCGGCGTGATAATCACTTGGTTCGTGGCCTGCCCCCATGCGCCATAAAGGGAGAGCGCGTCCTGCAGGCCATGGTATGCCGGGTAAAATGCGGCATCGATGCCTGAATCCGCGCCGCCGAAGGAATAGAAGCCCCTCCCGATTCTCCTGAGTTCGCCCCTTGCCGCAAGGTTGTGGAGGAGCAGCTTGGCGTAGTGAATGCCCGCGCCCTTTTCCACGAGGAACCTTTTCACATCCGATGCAGAGAAGACCCTTCCTGAGAACCACTCCCTGAACTGCTTCATGTACTTCATTTCGGCACCCTCCTGTCAAGCGCTGAAGCCATCTCTTTGAATGAAGGGGCAATGCCCGAATAAACAAGCGTGCGCAGGTTCTTCTCATCAACAGGCTTTGGAAGGCTCCCAAGCAACTCGCGCAGCTCCGGCCCCGCCTTTCCCATGTCCGCAATGCCGGAAAGGAAATAAACGTCATAGATGTCGCGAATCAGCTTCCTTGAGGCAAAGGCGTGCGCCTTTTCCGCAATGAGGCCTTCCGGCGGAAGCGTGTAGATGTCCATATGCGAGCCGTCCGCCTTCCTGAATTTGGCAAGCACCCTGCCATTTATACTTCTCAGCGCGATTTTAACCGAAACCCCTGTGTTGCCGTCGGACACCCTCGCGCAAATGCTGTTATCGGTTTTTCTCCACTTTGTGATGCCGAGGCCGTGTTTCAAGGCTTCGGAGGCGAGCTTTTCCCGGAATCCTTCCCCTGCGGATGCATAAAAGTCGAGGTCTTCCGAGAACCTCCTTCCGTTATAGCACCTCCATATTGCCGTGCCCCCATGGAGCACCGCGTCCGGTGCCGCGGCATACATTATTTCCACTGCCTCGTCCTGAAGCTGCGCAAGCGCGGCCTGTTGCCCCCTGAGCATGTTCTTCAGCGGAATATCCATTCAAATCCCCTGAAATATGAAGCAACCGAAGTTATATAAAAATATATCTTTGGTTACTTCGAGAAAATTTGGTGTTTTACTTCCTGCCCTTCAGCGCCTCTTTCGCGATGCGCCTTATCGCCCTTCCGCCTTTCCTCGCGGGCTTTTTTGCGGGTTTTTGCCTTGCCGGCGCAGGCTTCGCCGCCTTCGCGCTTTTCTGCACGGCAAGCTCTTCCTTCCCCAGAGCAACGGGAAGCAGCCTGTCCTCCGCCAAAGGCGCGCCCGCCAATCCCGTTTCCTGCTTTGCGATTGCGTCGATTTCCCTGTGCACTTCTTCCTTCAGCTCCGATATTTTGCCGAGGAACTCCTTCGAGCGCTCGGAAAACTCCTCGCTCGTGATGACGCCTTCCTTCAAGTGCTTTCTCAAATCCCTCAGCCGTTCATTGTAGGAGGAGATTTCGCTTGTAAAGTCGTCCACTGCGAGCATGTGCATCGCTTTCTTGCGCCTCTCGGCCTCAAGAACAGCAAGCTCATTCGTGTGCTGCTCCATGAGCCGCGCATGGGTTTCCCTGTCGATTTTGCCGCGCAAATATTTCTCGTCGGTTTCCTTCAGCGCCTTCTTTGCGGCGCTTATCTCCTTCAAAATGGAGAACCTCGAGCGCTTCTTGTCTGTAATGCTGATGATGAGCACTGTAAGCACGAGGATGAGCGCAAGAAGGAACAATGAAACCGCGACAAGGGCGTATTTGTTCGAGCCATTGCCGACGCTTATGGTTACTCCGTTCGTGGCCTGCTCATTCTTGGCGGCCGCGGGCAGCGTCGCGTATTTGGCGTTAACCTGCGAGGATGCCCTGAATACCGCGTCCGCGAGCACCGCAAGGCCGTAGCCGCTTTTCAAACCGCCTGAAACCTCGCCCAAAATGCCATTTTTCTGGTAATAATCCGCGGAAGCGAGGAAGTACTTCGCGTGGTCGAGGTAAAGCTCAGCCCACCCTGCCTGTGTTTTCGAGGCGGAAATCTCCTTTTCAACCGCCCTTATTTTGGCTTCGAGCATTGCCCTGAGCTCTTCTTCTGTAACCGAATTGGCGTCGCGGTCTGACTGCAGCAGCGCCCTTGCAGAAACCGCGTCAAAGTAGGAGGCCTCGAACCAGTTCGCGTCCTTTTCGGCCTTCGCAGAGTCAATCCTGCGAACAAGGTCTTCCCTTTCGGCATCATCGCCAAGTTCGGAAAGCCATTTTTCCGCATCTGACAAAGGGGCATCCATCGAAGTTGAAAAATCCTTCGGCCTCTTCACATAATCGTCATTGGCCTTTGAGAGCGCGTAGAACTCCTTTGAAACGTCCAGCCATGCGACGGCAAACGCGTAATCCTGCACCCTCTTGAACTGCAGCTGCAGCTTTTCATCTGGGGTGCCGCCGACAAGGATGGTTTCCTGTGTCGTGAGCCTTTCAACAGTTGTGGCGGCGTAAGTATAGCGCTGTTGTGCAGAGGCAAGCCACTCCGCGCCGCTCCGCGAGGGGTTTTCATCGAGGTCGTTCGCGAAATTGTCAAGCTCTTTCCTGAGCTCGTAAAGCTTCAGGTCGAGGTCTGGGGAGTTTTCCTGCAGGAGCCTGGGGTTGTTGGAGACTTCCTTGATAATAATGGCGTTGACGCGCGCGAGGAACGCGTAATTCGCGGCAGAATAAAGGTAATTCTGCTCGTTGAGTATTTCCGCGCGGTCGAGGGTCTGTTCTGCGGAGTTGAGCACTTCAAGGAGGGAACGCGATATCTCGGCGTCCTCGAGGAGCGTTGAGGAGAGCGCGTTCCTCGCTTCGGAGGTTTCCTGCTTTGTCTTGATGAGGTAATTGGAGGTAAGGAGCTTTACAGGCTGCAGCCCTGTAGAGAGAGGGACTTTATCGGGAACGAAATCAGGAATAGCGTCGGAAGAGGATGATGTGTCCACATTGATGTCGGCAATGTCGGAGTTCGCGAGCTGCACCGCCTTGTCTATTGTGTCGACCTCGACAACCTTCATGTTCCAGTTCTTGGGCGCGTATTCGATGAGGTTGACGCTCTTCACGCCATCCGCCATTTTGACCGTTTGCACCGCTTCGCCGCGGGGAATGAGGAACAATTTCATGCCGGTTTTGCCCGCTTCGCGCGCCTTTTCAAAAATGCCGCCGACAGGTCCGACAGTGCCGTTTTCACTTATTGTGCCTGTCATGCTCACGTTATTCGGAACACTCTTGCCGAGGAGTGAAGAAACTGCGAGCAGCGCCATTGAGGCGCCTGCGCTCGGGCCATCCACAACAGAAGCAGGCGAATCGATTGTGAACTTGTAATCATAGGAGCCGGCCTGTGAGTAGTATTTGTGCGCCACCTTTATTGCTGTCCGCTCCGCGTTCTGGGTAGAGGTGCCGACAAGAGGGGTTACCGCGCTCCAGATTTTGCCTGTGCCGGGCTCAATTTCAAGGTACAAGGTTGCGACAAGGCCTTCCCCATCCGTTGTAACGGCATAGATTTTCATCGAGGCTTCGCTCTGGACAGCGAAAGCGGATAAGGAAATAATTGAAAGGAAAAACAGCGTCAAAAGCGTTTTCTTGCCGGAAGATGCGAACATGCGAATTGCCCCTTGTTACCTTAAATGTAGCTTTGACCGCTTTAAATATCTTTATAGTTCATTCTTCTGCCTGCGCCTCTTCTCCCTCAGGCGGGGTTTCCCCAGGCTGTTCCGCGCTTGCTTCCTGCCCGCCTTTCCTGAGCCTTAGGCCAATAACAGAGCTTTTCTGCTTGTTCAGCGCAACGCCGATTATCTGGTCGGCCTGATTGATGACCGCATCGTTGTGGCTTATTGCAATGAACTGGCTCTCGCGGCTCTGGCCTTTAATGAGGTTCCCGATTTTAACCGAGTTTTCCTTGTCCAGCGCGGCGTCAACCTCGTCAAATATGTAGAACGGCGCGGGGTGGTAGGATTGTATCGCGAAGAGGAACGCGAGCGCTGTCAGGCTTTTCTCGCCGCCGCTCATTGCGTCAATGCTTTTCAGCACCTCTTCTTTGTACTTTGCCTGTATCAGGAGGCCGCCTTCGAGGGGGTTGAGCTTGTCGCTCAGGTCGAGCCTGCCCTCGCCGCTGAAAAACTTGAAGTACAAATCCGAAAATTTGTGCGCAATGTGGTTGAAGCACTCCATGAACACGTCGAGCTTGCGCACCTCGATTTTCTGTATCATTTCGGCTACCGCGAGGCGCTCCTCATCCAATTTTGTCGCCTTCTGCCTCACGTCGTCCACTTCCTTCTTGAACGCGTCAAAGTTCTCGAGCGATTTCATGTTTATTGCGCCCATGGAAGTTATTTCCTTCTCGATTTCCGGCAGCCTCTTCTTCAGCTCATTCAGGCTGAATTCCCTGAACGGCTCAATCGAAGCGTATTCGCGGGATTCCTCCTCCAAATCAACCTCGTGCACTTCATTCTTTGACATTTCGATGTTGAGCTCGTTCATGTCCTTCTCCCGCGATTCGATTTTCGCGCTGAGCTGCTCGCGCTTCTCGGAAATCGCGCTGATTTTGGCCGTGAGGCGCTCCTTCTCCTGCTCCAGTAATTTGTTGGCCTTGTTGGCCTTTTCAAGCTCGGCTTCCATTTCAGCGAGGCTCTTCTCCGCGGCCTTCATTTCCGCTTCCATTGCGGAAATGCCTTTCTCCAGCTCTGTTGCCTCGGCTTCTGCGGCGCCGGTTTCGGACGCGATTGCGCCGATGCGCGCGGAAAGCACTTTCTCGATTTCGGTTTCGAGCTTCGCCGAAAGGCTTTCCTTCTCGTTGCGGATTGCGCTGCTCTCGTGCAGCTTCTGCAGGAGCGTGTTCATTTCCAGGCTTGTTTCGCTCTCCTTCTGCCCCCTTATCTTATCCTCAACAATCGCCTTTTCCTTCTCCAATAAGGCAATTTTCTTCGCGAGTTCCCTTTCCTCTGCAAGCCCCTTTGGAGCAAGCGAGCCGGCAACAGTTTCCTTGTAGGCCGCAATGCTCTGGTAGAGGCTCCTGTGCTCCTCAGATACCCCTGCATAGGCCTTGAGCGATGATTTCAAATCCAAATATTCCTTTTCCTCGAGCCGCAGCTTGTCCTTTTCCGCGAGGCAGCGCCCGCGCCGCTCCTGCAAATCCCTTATTTTTGCATTTGCGGAATTCATTTCCCCTGTTTTCTTTGAGCGGATGTTTTCCTTGCGCTCGGCCTCAAGGGGCTTTTCGCAAACAGGGCATTGCGCTTTTGAGCGTGAGAGTGTTTCGAGCTCCTCCTGCATCCCCATGGAACGGCCGTGCAGGGCGTGCATTTCCGAGCCGATTTTCTCGAGTTCCTTTTCCTTTGCCGCGAGCCTCTCGACAGGGCTCTTCTTTTCAAGCGCGGCGATTTTCCTCTCAATCTCTTCCTTTGCCCTCATTTTGGCCTCAGTGCTGCGGTGCGCGTTTTCAAGGTCGCGCAAAGCATGCTCCGCGCCCTTGGCCTCCTTCTCCAGGCCGTGCCGCGCGAGCTCCAATTTGTGGGATTTGTCCTTCAGCAGGGAAATTTCCGACAAAAGCTCCGAAAGCTTCGACTCGCCCTCCTTTATCTCGGCGGCCTTTTTGTCGAACTTCGGCCCGCGCGAGTCAATCTGCCTCTTCACGCCCTCGAAAAGCGCCTTTGCCTTCTCCGCCTCTTCCATTGCGGATTCCAATTCCTCCTGCTTCCCCTGCATGGTTTTCTTTGTGAGCTTGAGCTCCTCCCTGAGCGCAAGCACTTTTTGGCGCCTTGCTTCGGCATTCTGCCGCCTCGAGTTCATGCGCTCCGCAATCAGGTTGATGTGCCCGCGCTTCTGCTCAACCTCTTTTCCGAGCGATGAATAGGTTTTTTCGCTTGCGGCAATGAGGCTCCTTGTCGCCTCGTCAACCTTGCTCTCCAATTCGCGCTCCTCATCCTGCAGGCGGTTCCTCTCGCTGCGCTTGTCCTCGACTTCCTTCTGCATCTTTGAAAGCTTTTCCTTTCCTGTTTCTAGCTCGCGCTTGATTATTTTGAGCTCTTCCGAAAGGATTGTGGCTTTCGAGCGCTTTGTCTCCTCTGTCAGCGAATTGTATCGGAGCGCGTTCTCGCGGTCCTGCTCGAGCCGCTTCAGGTATTCCTCGCGCTCGTTCAGGATGAGGTGCGCGTCCTTGACTTTCTGCTCGACCTTCCCGAGCTTTTTCACGGCCTCCTCCTTCTTCTCCTCGAATTCCTGCAATCCCGCGACTTCCTCAATGACCTGTCGGCGCTGCTTTGCGTTCATCTCTATTACGCGCGTGATGTCCCCCTGCACGACAATGTTGTGGCCATTGGGGTTGATTCCGAGCTCGAGCAGCAGCGACTGGATTTCGTTCGCGGTTTTCCTCTTGCCGTCGAGCTTGTAAACCGACTTGCCGGTGCGGTCAACCATCCTGACAATGCCGATTTCCCTGCCGCTGTTGTCCTTTATTGTGAGCTCGACTTTCGCATACCCCTCTGTCGCATCGTGGTTCACGAGCTCCGTCAATTTCGCCGCCCTCAGGAGGCGCAGCGACGTGATTCCCATTGAAAACAGCAGTGCATCTACGACGTTTGATTTCCCGCTGGCATTTGGGCCGGCAATCGCGGTGAATCCCTGTGCAAAGGGTATCTCGGCTTTCCTGAACGACTTGAAGTTCTTCAGCCTGAGGTTAACTATTGTCGCCAATCCAACCACAGCCCTGAAACCCTGAAGCCGCGACCTTCCTTACGCGGAATCCTCAAAATACTTCACGAGCGCAACGTTGTAATAGGAGCTTGAAACCGCTGAGCCAAGCACGAGCAGCAGGACTGCCAGCTCATCAACGCCTGTGGCGTCGCTCGCAGCGCCGAACACCGCGCTTATGGTGCCGGTTATTATCATCAGCAGCACGAGCAGGCCGATTATGCCCAGCAGCCTCCTGCCGCTCCACTTCCAGCTTTCGGCGAGCGCCTGCTTGATTTTCTTCTTTTCCAAAGCCACAAAGAGCGGCGCGAACGCGAGCTTGAGGAAAGCGTAAACCCCGAATGCGCCCCACGCGAGCATGAGCAGCAGCGCAACAATGCCCAGGCCGCCGAGCTCCAGAGTGGCGGCAAAGAGCGCGTAGGAAACCGCGGCGTAAAGGAAGAACGCGGCAAAGGTGAAAACCGTGAGCCAGAAAATTTCAGCTGCCCGCCCGATTGCGGTGCGCATCGCCTTCACAACGCTTTTCTCTTTCTTGCCAATAACTGATGCGTACGTGAAGAGCAGGAAGTAGGCGATGAAGAATGATGCAAACACCGCGGCCGCCATCACGGCAATGTCGGCGAAGTAGGATGTGAACAGGTAGTAAGGCAGCTCCGCTATTGAGGCGTCGGGCACGTTCCCGATGAAGAAAACGTCGAAAAAGAAGCTGAAATAATTGTCAATCGTGAGCAAAAGGATTGCTATATTGAGGCCCATTCCTATAAATGCGGGAAGCAGCAACGCGGGCTTTTTCACAAGTTCGCCGAACGCGCCGGTCAGGGAGGAAATCATGCTAATGAAAACGCGGTTTATGTATTTAAGGGTTTCTCGGCGTTTTCAGGCATTGCGGGCGCTTTTGCGGGGCGCAGCCGAGGTTGGTTTTTAAACCTTCTTAAACGCTATTTACTGAACAGGAAACAGCCTTTTTTTGAGGTATTTTTCATGCACATTCCGAAGGAACAAAGCCTTTATTGCCCCAAGTGCAAGACGCACACTGAGCATAAAATCAAGCAGTTCAAGGCGGGCGCCGCGAGGGCAATGTCCATCGGGACAAGGAGCAATGTGCGCAAGCACAAGATGGGCTACGGCGGAAAGGCCAAGTTCACGGCAACCGTAAAGAAACAGAACAAGAAGCCGGTTTTCATTGCCGAATGTGCTGTTTGCCAGCGCAAGATTTACAGGGTCATCAATAAGCGCATGAAGAAGACAGAAATAATGGCGTCGGCGTAAAATATTTTAATAGGCAGCAAACAATATCTCCTCTTATTGTGCTTTGGTGAAAATATGCCTGTCAATTATCAACTTGCACCTTTATCTGAAAAAGCCCTTAAAAAAATTTGGGAAAATAAGAAGGATGCAATATGGGAAACTTACTATTAACATTCATTTAAATTCCTTTTACATGTTAATTAGTTTCTGATGACAACAAAAAACGCGATTTTGCTGATTGTTAAGCAGAACCCGGGCATTGATTACAACTCGCTGCTCACAAAATTCGCATCCTCATACTCGAACTCCAACTCCGCGCGCGCGGCGCTCTCCCGCTCCTTGAAAGACCTCACAACCTTCAGCTTGCTCGTGAAGCGCGACAACAAATACTTCCTGATGGAAAAGGGCGAGGGCGAAATTTACTCGGAAATAAAGAACAAGCTCGTCATCGGGCTCAATTCGCTCATGAACGCCAAGCAGCCTGTCGACCAGATAGATTCGATTGTCGAAAAACTGCAGATCCTCATCGAGCGCGGGAGGCAGGACAGGGATTTGCTCAAGACATCGAAGAGCTCGCTGGATTTCTCCGTATCCGAGCTGGAAAAGGTTGCGCTTGACCTTGAAAAGAAAACAAAGCACCTCGAGTACATTTACAAGGTTTTTTCCGAGCAAGTCAAGAGCCTCAAGGAAATGGATTTCAACGATTCGTTCACGCGCGAATTCAATCCCGAAGCGCTTTCAAGCCTCGGGACAATCCTTTCAAACCTCCCTGACAGCGAGTTCATGGCCGAGTGCGAGAATGTCGTTCTTCTGGAAGCGCTGTCCGAAAAAACCGCTTCGAAGCCGAAAAGCAATTCCCTTTCGGTTCCAAAGGTTTCCATCCAGCAGGCGCTTGCATTCATCGAGCTTGTGAAGAACGACCTGGGAGTAAAGCCCATGAACCTTTTTTCCTCCGCAATAAAAGTCCAGTTCCTCAAGGACATGATTTCAATCTCCGGGCCGTACAACGAAATTTCAAAGTGGAAAGCATGAGGGTCTGGTGCTCGCATGATAAAAGCAATTGTTTTCGACTTCAACGGCGTGTTTGTGCAGGCTCCAGAAATGAGCATATTGGAAAAGATCTGCATTGCAACAGGCGCGGGAAAGTGGATTGCCCTCTCGAACTATTACATTAACGTCGGGCGCTGCGAGCTCGGGTTCTTCCAGCCCTTCGATTTCTGGAAAAAGGTTTTCCCATTGCTCGGCAAAGAGGAGTACCTTGAATTTGTCGAGAAGGAGTTCGAGAAGCGCCTGCCGCGCAACGAGGAGCTTTACTCGCTCTGCGCCGAGCTTTCGAAGAGTTACGCGCTTTATTGCATCTCGAATTCAAATTTCCTGCAGGGAAAAGCGTACAGGAAGCAGAAGCTCTACGCTCCGTTCATGGAGGTTTTCCTATCGCATGAAACCGGCCGGGTAAAGCCGATGCCAGGCGCGTTCAGCAACTTCCTCCAGAAAACCGGCCTTAAGGCTGAGGAGTGCGTTTTTGTTGACGATAAGAAGGCAAGCGTATTCGCCGCCGGCCTGCTCGGGTTCAAAGCCGTTCATTTTACCGGCAACGATGCGCTGAAAAAGAAATTTTCGGAACTCGGCCTGCTTTCATCGGGTTCGGCTGCCGCGCCTTCCGCTCCCTGAGAGGATAAGCAGCGCTCCCGCCGCAGCGGCGAAAGCGAGCAGGGGCGTTGTTTCAGGCACCTGCAAGCTCGGTTTCCTGACTGTAACGTAAACACTGGCGTAGTTGTCGGATGTGACATTGTCAGAGAAATTGGTTATTCCCGGCCCCCCATCCTTAATATAAGTCACGGCCAAGTTGAACTGGTATAATCCCGGCTGCAGGTCGGTAAGCAAAATTGTTTGCTGTTGTGAAAACGCCAACAAGGCGGTTTCTCCTGTCAGGACATCGGACGGAGTGCCGAATCCCGGCCTTTGCATTGTGAGCTTGTATCCGACTTCTGACGGCCCGGTAGTCGGAGCTGCAATTTTTTTGACTCCGAGGGTGAGGGTAATGTTTTGCCCGGCCGCAATGGTGTATTCGTTCGCGTCCGAAGCCAGCGAAACGCTTACAAGGTTGCAGTCGGCGCAGAGCGCGGCGGAGAACCCCGAAAGCATTATTGCGAAAAACGCCGTTGCGATTGCTGGCAAAAACCTGCTATGCATCATGTAATATAGTTCGGCAAGGTGAAATATAAACGTGCCGCAGCCTTTTTCTTTCTCCTGCGGAGAAAGAACCTTGCAAAACCTTAAAGGTTTTGCGAGGCCTCGCAGAGCAATGCTCTGCAAGGAAATCCCGGGGAAAAAGAAAGAGAGCGTAACCCTGGGAAAAAGAAAGAGGGCGAAAAATGGTTGATTGCGAAGCATGACCCGCCTCGGCCCCAAGGCCAAACGCAGGGCGCCCCCTCAACGAATTGAACAGAGGGAAAATTACAAGAATGCCAATTTGTTCAATTCATTGCCGACGGGCTATGCCGCCAGCCCTGTTGTAAACAGGGCTTCGTCTGCGTTCTCCCGAAGCGCAATTCGGACGCGGAGGACGCACTGAAAACAGTTAATTCGGAGCCGATGCCCACGCCCTCAAACTTTTTAGAAAAAGCAAGCTTGAGGACTTCCCTCGGCTTTCCGCTCCAGA
>CAYJRH010000020.1:0-16672 GCA_964372565.1 uncultured archaeon | reverse complement strand
GACAGGTCGAGGCCCGCGCTTCCTGCGCCCGGGGCGCCTGAAACCGCTACGGTCCTTGTAGTTGCTGCCTTCTCGGCTATCTTTGCCGCGAGGTTGCCCGCCCAAATGGCGTCTGAAACCTGTGCGTCCGAGCCAACCACTATGTTGACCTTAGGCGAACCGTCTGCGTTGTATATATCTCCTTTAGTAATGCTGGTTGCTGTAACCAGGGGAATCGCTGCTGTTCCCAGCATCGCTGCTCCCACGGCCATTGCCGCCAGCTTCTTTACATTCAATCCTTTCATGTTTTGCTTCACCTCACAAACTCTTAAGGATTTCTACACACGGGCGACCTTGCAGAGCAAAGCTCTGCGAAGCCTCGCAAACCTTGCGGTTTGCAAGATGCCGATGGCATGCCGCCCTTTTGTAGGCTCTTCTATATCAATTTCTCACTTTATTTAAATACGTTTCGGTTTCGGAAACCGATGTGCGCTTTTTTAGCCAAAAAAAGGCCAAATTTTAAGGCTTTAAAGGAAGTCCGCTTTGGCAATAAACGAAACAACCCTTTCTCGAAGCCAGCGCCTTGGACAACAAATGCCCCAAAGCCTTTATAAATGGGATATTTTTCGGCGTTTGCCTGAAAATTATGCCTGGTTGATTGGGTTTGCCTTCCCGAGGAGGGTACCGGCCGGCCACAAAAATGTCAGTCGCCCTTTGTTGGCATGTAAAGGTTCTTGGCGAACTCTTCCATTTCATCCTTTGCCATGGACTTGAGCATGGCCTGGTTGTAGGCCTGTATCATCTGCGCCATCTCCATCAAGGCATCCTGCAGGTCATCCATTGCCATAGTGACTTTGTTGGGCTTTACCACTTCTACCGAAGTCGGGCCAAAAAAGTACATAAATTGGACAATTGTCGTAAAATCCTTTGCGCTGAAGTTCAATTCAAGGAAAGAGGAATAATGATCCCTATCCTTAAGGTGCGGAGCGCGGCGAATGTCATATATTGTGAGGTTTTTCTGCTTGCGGAGCTTTGCCTCCAGTTCATCCATGGTCTTCTTGAGGAAGGTTTCCTCGGCTGCCTTGAACTCAATAACCGCCTTGAGGCGCAGCTCGAACGGGTCTTTCTCGGCGATTTCCTTCCTGCGCCGCACCCCCTCGATGACCGCGTCGGCTAGGCGGTACTTCTGCGGGTAGCCTTCAACCTTGAGCAGGCCAAGCTTCAGCATGAGCTTGAGCGAATCGTTCAGCTCGTTATAAGGCATTCCGAGGCCCCTGTTGAGTTCCTCAACGCTCTTCGCCCCCGCAACAAGCGAGAACGCGATTTTCTTCTGCTCCGGGGTGAACCTGCTCATTCAAACAACCTGAAACGTAACCTATTATTCCTATTATTTAATACATTTATTAATTCGGCGGTGGATGAGGGGGAATGTCGCGTGAAAGAATATAATTTGGACCTCCAGATGCATGGGCGCTTCGCAGGCGGCGTTAGCAAGAACATGGAGATTCCCGTAATGGCGGAGCAGTCGCGCCTCAAGGGCCTCGATGTGCTTGTTACAGCAGACATTCTGCACAAGAAATGGTTTGACCACGTGAAAGCGAACCTTGAGGAGGAATCCAGCGGCGTTTACCGCGACCTGAAGGGCAAGTGCAGCTTCATTGTGGGCGGCGAGGTTGAGGACAATAAGCGCGTGCACCACCTCTTTTACCTTCCATCGCTGGAAAGCGCCGCGGAGCTGCGCGAAAAGCTCCTTCCTCACGGAAACCTTGATTGCATCATGTGCGGCAGGCCATACCTCAGGCAGACCCCTGAGCAGATTGCCGGGAAAGTCCATGATGTCGGCGGGATTTTCGGGCCCGCGCATTCATTCACGCCGTACACGGGCATTTACGCGTTCTATGATTCGCTCAAGGGCGCATACGGGCAAATGCATCCGCATTTGAGCTTCATTGAGCTCGGCCTGAGCGCCGACACAAACCTTGCGGACACAATCAGCGGTAACCACTCATATTCGTTCCTCACGAGCAGCGACGCGCATTCACCTAAGCCCCACCGAATCGGGCGCGAGTTCAACAGGATAAAGATGGAGAAGCCGGATTTCAAATCACTGAAGCGGGCGCTCGAAGAGAAAGAGGAGAAGCTCATAACCCTCAATGCGGGGTTGGACCCGAAGGAAGGAAAGTACCACGCGACTGCATGCAGCGCGTGCTTCACGAAATATGGCTTGAAGCAGGCCGAGGCGCTGAAATGGAAGTGCATGAAGTGCTTTGCCGAGATAAAGCGCGGGGTGCGCGACCGCATAGCGATGCTCGCCGACACCCCTGAAGGCAAACACCCTAAGTTCAGGCCGCCTTACATGCATTTGCTCCCCCTGGCGGAGATAATCCAGGCCGCAACGGGCGCAAAAGGGATTGAGACAAAGGCAGTGCAGTCGCGGTGGATAAGCATTGTGGAAAAGTTCGGCGACGAAATCCGTGTGCTTGTAGATGCGAAGGAAGAGGAGCTGCTTGAAGCGGACAGGGAAGTCGGGGAAAAAATCATTGCGTTCAGGAAAGGGCTCGTGCTCTACATTCCCGGTGGCGGTGGCGCGTACGGGAAGCCGATAATCTGCGCATCGGAAGAGGAATTCGAAAGGAAGAAAATCGAATTGAAGGATGAGCTCGCGGGGATATCCGAAGTTTCTTCGCAGCGGACGCTGGGGCAGTTTTAGCGAAAAAAGATTTTGGTTTTACCTTACGTAGCTCAGGCTCGCGGGGTGCTCCTCGCCCTCGTCGAACTGCTTCGCAAGGTTCGCGAACGCCTTCTCGATTTCCTTGGCCTCGTTCTCCATCTTTTCCATGTCAATCTTGAGCCCGTAGCGCTTCATCAAAATCTCAAGGACTTTCTTCGCCGCGCCGGGGTCGCCGTACACAAGGCGCGAGTTTGTTTCGCCCATTAGGCATGAGCCTTCAATCCCTTCTTCCTTGCCCATGCCGAGCAACAGGCCAGCGACCCCGCTTATCAGGCCGATGGGCTTGTCGCTGATTGCGCCGAGCTTCTTCCACTCCTCGAGCTTCTTCTTGCCCGTTGCCGCAACGACAACGCGCGGCTCGAAATGCATCCTGCGCTCCCCGACATTAATGCCCGCGAGCGTGCAAATCTCGGAAAGCCCGTTGCCCTTCAGCGAATTGATTATCTCGCCAGAGAATTCGAAGTGCTCGCCGGTGGAGCCGTACTTCGAGTCGAGCGCGGGCTGGACAGGGCCCGAGAGGAAAAGGAAATCCTTTCCCTTGTTCCTGTAATGGTAAATCTCATCCTTTATGAGGCCTACGAGCCCGTTTTCCGTTTGGACGCTCGGCGGGAAAAAGTCGGCGGTGATTTCGGCTATCTTCTCGGCGCTGAACTGCTTGAGCATGTAATCCACGCAGATTTTCCCGACAAGGCCGATGCCCGGCAGGCCTGTGAAGAGCACCGCGTCCTTGAACCTGGCTTTCTTCAGGAATTTCACGCGCGTCGCCATAAGCATCACTTCTTCTGCTTGACCGGCAGCTCTATGGGCATGCCAACGCTGCCGCAATCAAGGCACTGGTATTTTGGATTTAAGCCAAAAACATCGTTGTCGTCAGGGGAGAATGCCTTGATGTTGAACGAGCGGCACTTCATGCACGCTTTTGCGAAACTGCCTTCAGCGGCCTTTTGCTTTATTGCCGCTATGCTCATGCCTCCACCTTTTCGAACTCGGCCTTCCCGCCCTCGGCTGATGCCACGGAAATTATTTCATCCGAAACCGATTTGAGGAGCTTCTCCGCGGATTTGTAATCGGTTGAAGTTGCCTTGACAGCATACTTGCCCGAGCCTTCGTAAAAAATCTCGACATTCTTCCCGCCTTTCTTCTCCCCGGCCTGCAATGCTTTCTTCACGCCCTCCACACCCACTGGCCCGGCAACGGAAACGAAAACCCGGCCCCTCACGGTCTTTTCGGGAATCTCGAAGTTGCTCTGCACCAGCTCCATCAAAGGGGCAACCCACTTTTTCGGCATCTCGGGAATGGCGGATTCGCCGTTCATGAGGATGTCCTGGAACGCCTTGTAAAGGGAATCGTGCTTTTCGAGCATCGGCTCCGCCACCTGCGCCCACGCATCTTCCTGTGAAACCCCTTCTTTCTGCGCGAGCAATTCTATGAGCTTCTGGCTCCTCTTGGCCTGCCTGTATTCCTCGATCTTCTCGCGCTGCTGGCTCTGCGAGACCTTTGTGAATGAAATGTCGACCTGCCTCTTGAACCTGTCGACCGCCATCACTTTTCCGGCGCGGACCTGCCCTTCCTTGACAAAGTTCCTTATGTTCTTGATCCAGCTCGAGCTGACGTTGCTGATGTGCACAAAGCCCTGAAGGCCTTCATATTCAAGCAATGAGAGGAACACGCCGTAATCCAGCACCTTGGTTATCTTGCCGATTACGACCTCGCCCTGCTCAGGGAAATTCTCCTCTGCAACGCCAATTTCAGCCATCTTTTTGCCCGCCCAAAATTTTAAAGAAAATCAATGGAACTCTTTCAGCACTTTTGCGGCAATGATTGCCTTCGACGCGGAAGGCTCCGCGAGAACCGTGCCGCACGCGAGGCACTTCACTTTCGAGGCGGCGGCGCTGAAAATGACCTGCTCGCTGCCGCAGCCGCCGCACTTCACCTTAAGGAACTTTGTCTTTGGCTTCGGGATCATGCTTTCAATGCTTTTCATTTCACTTCGCCTCCACAAGCTTCTTGGCGCCGAGGAGCTTCGCAATCTTCACGGGCAACTTGGCCGTTTCGCCCTTGCTGAACGGCCCGTACTCCTTCATGTCAGAGCCCACAAACGCGGGGATTTCAGAAAGAACCTCGACAGAAACTGTATTTAAATCCTTTCCGGAATCCCCGCCTTTCCCGTCATCCGAAAAAACGCCGGAAAGCAGCTTGCCGTGCCTTTCCAGCAACGAGAGCAGCTCGCGGAACAGCTTCTTCTCCTGAGTTGCCATGTGCTCCTCTCCCGCGTCGCCGGTGCGCGACGCAACGAGAGCCTTGCCCATGATTTTCTTCTCGCGCACCGCGAAAATTTCCTCGACCATTTTCTTGAGGTTCGTGAAATCGCGCGCCTTTGTGGAGGAAAGGTCCTTCAGCGAGTCGAGGTACTCCTTTTTTTCCACACCGATGAATTCACGCAGCTCCGAGTAGAACTCCTGGTCAACCTCGACAAGCTTGGACTGGTTTTTTTCAAGGCGGTGGATGCGCCTGACCTCATCGTACGAAAGCTCCATTGTCATGCACCCGAAGGGAGCTCCGCGGACCCGCGAGCAAGCAAGTAGAACGCCGCATATGACGGCAGCGAAACACCATCATTTTTGAATGGGCCGAACTTCCTGCCATTGAGCCGGAACTCCGGGGCGGTCGCGCCCAAAACCGCGATTTCGTTTTCGGGGAGCACTACGGATTCCTTCAGCGCGTCGAAAGCCCCAATCGCGGAAATGCCATCCAGCCGGCGCGCGAGCAGGCCTGTCGAGCCGTGGATTGTGTTTGGGACGCGGATAATCTTGTTTATGTCGACAGAGGTTTGGCGGTCGAGCGCGAGCTTCTGGGATTCCGCCGAATTCTGCAAAGCAGGAAGCCAGAACTTTTCAGCCTTGACCCCGAACGACAACAGCAAACCTTTCCCCATCCCATTAATTATCGCCTGCTTTTCTTTTAATAGCTTCCCGGCCTGCGTTAACGTCACTGAACCCCCCAAAACGCTCAGGCGCTCGGGGTCATTCGCCTCAAATACAGAAATGACCCCCTCCATGATTTTTTTCGGCCAGCCTCGGGTTTCCCCCAATTTCGGGCAATCCAAAAGGGTTTTGCGCGAAAAGTCGAATCCCATTGCCCTGAAATCCAGGTTGGCGCCGGTAAGGTAATCAAGGAGCTCCAGGCGCGCAGCCTTTGAAAGGCCCTGGACAGCTTTTGAGCGCACGTGCGTGTGGAAGCCCTTGCTCCCGGAAAAATTTATTGAAATGCCTTCGGAAAAGCCGAAATCGCCAACGAGAAAATTCAGCAGCCTCATTGTCTGCTTTTTTGTTTCCCCGATGCATTCCGGGCAGGTCCACTCATCCACTTTTGTGCCCGTCCCGCACTTCTGGCATTCTTTCACGTTGCCCTTTCCCTCGGCGCCGCAGGAGGGGTTTGCGCACTTCCAAGAATCGTGCCTCTCCTTGCACTCCGTCTTTATGTCATCCGCGTCGAACTCGTAAATCAGGTCGGCGCCGAGCATCTTTTTCTTTTCCATGCCGTCGCGGGCCGAGGGCAATTCGTACCGTGCACAGGAATAAGAGATGTAGAACGGCGCCCTCTCACGCAGGAAAGCATTGAGGTCTTTGGGGGAGCGGAATGAAAGGTGCCTCGAGGATATTTTCCTCCCGAATTCGCCGATGCCGAACTCGCGCGAGCCGATTTCGGGAACAGTGTCAACTTCCGCGGACGCGTAGTAATTGCGGAGCATGCCCCTCAAAAAAATTTCCGGGCTCATGCCTTCGCCTCGCCCGGAGCCGCGGGTTTCTGGCCGCCACTTCCGCGCATCAGCTCGCGGCCGTAGAACTGAACAGGATGCGAAACAGGGCAGTTGGCGACGCACAAATTGTAGGAGCGCATCTTGTCGCAGCTCGGCGCGGAGTACGCCTGCCCTCTCTTGCCCGCAATCCTTTCCACTTGGTAGCGCGTGGTCTTTTCGCTGAAGTTCGGGGTGCGCCTGAACGCGTCAACGATTTTTTCGGGAGGCATGCCGACAGAGGCAAGGAAAGTCGCAATGGCAAACCTTCCTGAGTGGCCCACGTTCAGCCCGCTCATGAGCTCGGAGTATATCTTCGCCATGCAAGGGGGGAATGCCTCGGGCGCAACCTCGCCGAAATCCGATTTTGAGAACTGCTTCCTCACGCGCTGGCTGAATTCGCTGTCAAGGGATTTGGCAAGGCTTTTCAGTTCCTGCGTTGCGCCTTTTGCGTCAACGGGAAGCGTATCCCTCAGCTCCTGCCCCGCAATGATGGAAATCAGCCTCGCGAATTCCGTGCGCGAAAGGTAAACCATTCCTGCCTCGACTTTCTGGTTCACGAGCTTTGTGTTTACATCCTCAAGGTCGGGGCGGAGATAATCTTTGATTGAAACCGAGGCGAAAAAGCCGCCGGCCTCGGGAAGGTCGTATTTCATGCCCAGCTCGGATGCGATGTCAAACAGCGCGGCATCCTGCTCGGCTTCGAGGCTCCTGAAAATGGAATCCGAGTGCATGCGCGTGAAGAGCCTGTAGAGCTCGAGGCGGTTTATGAGCGAGACGATTATTTTTGCCGTCGGGAACGCGAGGATTTCGTCAATGAGCAGCGCGGAAGAGGATTTGATCTGCGGCTTGTAGGCGCTGCCGGAGAATGCCGCGGAAACCATTGCGGAAGCCCTACGCAAAACCGATTCAGGGATGCGGTCCAGCGAAAGGTTCGAATCCGCGAGCACGGCCCTTGCCGCCTTCAGAAAAGGGTATTTCTGCGCTGACCTCAGTTCGCTGTCGGAAAAATTCAAATGCCCCACCGAAATGGATTCCAGAGCAAAGCGGTTTTAACGGTTCTGGTCGCACCAAGTTAAGCAAATGGAAAGCAAAACCTAACCAAGGCCAATTATGGCCGTTGTTTATTTTCCCTGTTCATTTCCATTTGTTTGATTCGGTCAAGAATTTTTTGCCTGTCGATTTTATGCTGCAGGAACTGTATCCCTTTTCCAGTAAGCGAATGCTCCTGCCCTTTCTTCAATGGGGCGATATACCCTTTCTTGGCCATTATTTTTTCCCATATTGCGGTTTCGAGACCGCCTAACCCCCCTATAGGGCCAATCCCTCTTGGCGGGTTAGCCATGAAGAGAAGTATTCCGTCATCCCCATATCGGTCAAGAATTTTGTCTAAGTTTTTTGTCAGGTAGTGCAGATCTATTGTCCTGCCAATCGCTTTTGCCGCGATTAGTGTGCCTGCATACGGATTAACGAAAGTACAGATTGCGCCTAACATCACAGCACGGGCCGTGGCTTCTCTTTCTTCTTTTTGAATGTCCGTCCCCAAGAATCCCGATGTTAAATTTGCCAATGTTTCTTCGGCCTTCCTCCGTATCCAAAATTTTGGATTTAAACCAAATGAGGCGCTCATCATTGCAAGCCTGTCTTTCATATTTGGCAAATTTCTTTTGTTGGGGGCAACCAGCTCTTCTGCCGCATGCACATTTTCATGAATTCTATCACCCAGTGAAAAATTCGAGTGTAAGTGGGTAACCGTGTGTGTTTCTGGATTATACATTGCCTGGCCGGATAACATATTTCTACGTCCAGATTCTTCCTTTGGCAGCAATTTTTCCCGGGGTATCCCCCAAATTTGGCTGATCCTGTCGAAAACTTTATCGGAATTCAATAGCCTACCTTTGCGGAAAGGTGCTGCCAGCTTCCGTATTCTTCTTGGCAACAAATGTCTTTTCCATGGCCGTGCGAGCATTCTCAGACCTTAGCATATTGTCGGTTTTACCAAATATTAATCTTTGTGGCGAGAGGCCATAAAAGTGAATCAAATCCAAAAGAACCAAAAGGCCATAATATAAGCTGCCCTAACAGGATATCAGGGATTATTCAAATCAGCATGTGCGCAAGATAGAACCTTATCTCGCTCTTGCCTATGGAATAGGATGCCTTCATCGGCGCGTCAGTCCTGAGCTCGAGCAATACCGTGGAATCGGAGCCCGCTTCCTTCACGATGTTCTGCAGGTAGGTCAGCGAGTATTTCGAGACAACCTCTTCCTTTGACTTCACTTTCACGCCCTTCGCCTGCGCGGAGCTCACGTTCAGGGCCCCTGCAGGGCCCTTTGACTCGAGGAAAAACTTGTCGCCCTTTGTTTTAAGAACCACGCTCGAGCTGAACAATGCGGCGTCCTTCAGCGCCTCCTTGAGGAGGTGCGCGCTGATTTCAACCTGCGCATCGTACTTCGCTTCCGGCAACTTGAGCTCGCCCTCGGCAATGTCGAGCAAAGGCAGCCTGAACGAGCGCTCCATCTCGCCCTTGAGGCCGATTTTCATTTCGGATTCGGAAAGGCCCAGGGTCAGCTTGTCCTCGGGCATCGCCCTTGATATTATCTTGTTCAGCTCGAAAAGGTTTATCCCGACAAACGAGGGCTCGACATCAAACGCGTCGAATGCCGAGCGGTCAATCAGATAATCGACAAGGACAACCTGGCTCGGGTCTATTGCGCGGAAATGCACGCCCTTTTCATTGAATCGGAAATTCCCTTCAGGAATGAAGGAGGAAAGGGCCTCAATGCTCGCCTTGAGAAAACCCGCGTTCTTCAGCTCTATCATAAAACCGGCAAATGAAAAAGCCACAATACGGTTTAAATCCCTTTTCGCGCCAATCTGCAATGGTTAAAATGAAATTCTACATAGCGGCGGACCACGCGGGCTTCAAAACAAAAGAAGCGCTGAAGAAACACCTCCTGAAGAAAAAAATCGAGGTTGTAGACCTCGGCGCGTTCTCGGGCGAGCATTCCGATTACCCTGATTTTGCCGCGAAAGCGGGAAAGCGTGTGGCGGATGATAAAGGTTCGTTCGGCCTGCTGGTGTGCGGCACGGGAATAGGCATGAGCATGGCGGCGAACAAAATAAGGGGCGTGCGCGCGGCGAACCCATTCGATGAGTACACAGCGAAAGTCTCGCGCGGGCACAACGACGCGAACATAATATGCCTCGGGGGGAGAACATACCCTGCCGCGCGCGCGAAAAAAATCCTCGACGCTTTCCTGAAGGCCAAGCCGGCCAAAGAGGCGAGGCACATGGCGCGCGTGGAAAAAATCTCGGAACTGGAGAAAAATTGGCGAAGCGAGAAGGCTGAAGGATGGGGAAGAAATCCGGCGGAAGAAGGCGGCAAAAGCAGCCCGCCAAATTCGGCCCTGAAATGGTCCGAAAAGTAGATGACGCCCAAGCAAAAGTGATTGCGAGCTGGATGTACGGGCAGACACCGGAAAAATTTTTGGGCAACCTCCGCGCGAGTTTCCCGCTTGTCTCTGAAGCAACTTGGAAAGCGATTGAGGGCAGCCCGGAGCTTGCGGTTTTGAAGGTCATTCATGGAAAAAGCAGGATGCCACAGAAAATGAGGGATAAGCTTTCCAAGCGCTGGGTGAGCGCAATCGGGAAAATGGTTTTACACGAAGAGATTATCAGAGAAAATTAATTCTTATTCACTCGCTCTCGATGCGCGGCGCGAGGAAGTACACGAATTTCGCCTCGCCGACCGAATACGAAATCTCCACGGGCGCGCTTGACTTGAGCTTAAGCGTGACTTCGGTGTCCGGGGAAGCCGCCTTGATGATGCCCGCAAGGTAGTCAAGCGGGAACATCGCGCGCGTTTCCTCGGTGCCCTTGAGCGAGACAACGGACTTGTCCTTCTTTGAATAAATGTTCTCGAGGTTGCCCTTGCTTGAATTGGCCTTTACAACGAAAGCGTCCTTCTGGATGGAAAGCACTATGTGCGTGGAAATGAGGCCAGCGTCCTTGAAGCTGTCCTGCAGCGCATCCGCCTTCACCTTCACTTCCGCGTCGAAATCAATGCGCGGGAGCGGGAGGTCCTGCGAGGAAATGTCGAGCAGCGGTATGGAGAAGCTCCTCCTAGCGTTTCCGGTGAAAACAACAAGAAGCTTGGACTGGCCTTCCTCAATTGAAAGCTCCAGCGCGTCGCCGCTTTTCGCCCTGCCCATTATCTGGCCGAAGTAATTCAAATCAACGCCGAGCTTCGTGCCTTCGGAGAAATCGAGCTTCCTGAACGCCTTCTTCGGGAGCGAAAAGTCCACAAGCGAAATCTGCGAGGGGTCGGTCGCCTTCAACGAAAGGCCTGCGGCGTCAAACTTGAATTCCGCCTCATCGACAAGCGCGCCAAGGCCGTCCACATACCGCTTGAACAGCGACGCGTCCTCGAAAACAAGCATCATTTTGCGCACCTTTGGAAAAAATCCGGGGAAAAACCGAACGGATAGAATGGGATAGGGAACGGTTTAAAAGTGTTCTTCCGCGGAGGAAGATGGGAAAAGAGGACTGTCACTTCTTCGCCGCTTTCCGCTCGCCCAAAACCCATTTGGAGATGGCGAACACGACGAACGCAATTATCATGAAATTGGTGAGCGCGGAAAGGAAAGCGCCCCAGCCGATTTTTACTGTTCCGATTGCCAGCGTGGCTGACTGCCAATCCCCGGATGGCAGGAAAACCGTTGCAATCGGCATTATTATGTTGTTCACGAGCGACTGCACGAGCGCGATTGACGCGGCACCGATTATGAACGCGACCGCGAGCCCGGTGACCTTGTACTCTTCCAAGAACTCCTTGAACTCCCTTACAATCCTGGACATCGGAAACCCCATCCTGAATGCAGGTGCGGCAAAATTAATTTAAATGCCTTGGCCTTGCCGCAGCAGCATCCTCGGCAGGTCGTCGAAAACCAGCAGTTTCACATAGCCGAGGAGAGGCACATGGAATAGGTATTTGCCCTTGGCCTGGCCCAGCGGCATGGGTGACGCGACAATGCATTCGCCTGTGCCGGTTTTGCAATCCGCATCAATCCTCCCGTTGTTGTCCCCGAAGGTTATGAGGAAATCGCCGTCCTGCGCGCGCAGCCTGAGCACGGCGCGGTGGATTATGTCCTGCTTCCGCAGCACGGAGTAATAAACCACAATCGGCCCGGAAGCGTCGAACCCGTAGTCCTTGTTGTTGATGCGAAGGCCAGCCTGCCTGAAGCCGAACTTCTCGCTGCTGGCAACCCCTATCTCGGCAAATTCCGAGAGCCTTTTCCCCGAGATCGGGAAAGGCAGGTCAACGGTTTTTAATTCCAGCGATGCCGCGCTTCCCAGGAAAACGACGTCGCCCCTGTAAAGCACTGGCTCCATCGAGCCCGAGTAAACAATCACTATGGGGCTGCTCGAGCCGAGCAGGAAAACCAGCACAAAATTGTAAAGCACGAACGCAAAAAGGAACGCGGACAAAATGTACACTGCCCACTCGACCGCGCTGTTTCTCTCCGCAACCAGCAGGTAAACGTAAATCGCGGCAATCACCGCAGCAACGAAAATGCTTCCGCCGAGAACCAGGAATGCCGCGGTTAGGAGGAAAGCGAAGCTGAATGCAAAAACCGCCCACTGGACAATTGGTTTTGAGGCCTTGACGCGCGGCATCAAATAGGCATCTACATATGTGAACGGGTCGAGCCACTTGAGGTTTTCAAGCAGGCCTTTTGGAGAGTTGGGCATCGTAGATTAATTCGCTGAAAAGGGATTAAAAGCGGGTTGGCTCATTTCAATGCTTTCTTAATTTTCTTGCCGAAGTCGTCGAGCTCTTCCCCGATTTCCTTTGCCGCGTCCTCGATGGCCTTCTTCGGGCTTTTCCCGCTGGTTTTGATGGCAAAGCGCGCCGCCCTGTCCATAGGGTGCTCAAGCATATATGAAACGAATTCCACGTCCTTGTTCTCGAGGAGCTTCTGCTTGAGGAGATTCGGGATTGTGTGCCTCTCGCCCCCGATGAGGAATTCCGCATAGCCTTTTTCGTTCTTCAGCACTTCAATGTTCATATGCTCACCCCAGCAACAACAGTTCCGGCTGTTGGGTGCGGCAGTCCGGCTGCGCTGGACTTTGCTCGCTCCGCTCGCCAAAACAAACATGTATGCAAGTTTACCCCAGCAAATACCCGCTTGCAATCTTCCTGGCTTCTTCCGCGCCCGTGGCGGGGTCCCTCAGCTTCCCTTCAATCAGGTGCAGGGGCTTCCTTGAATGGACGCCGAATGCCTTGACAACGCCGTACTCCGGGGCCCTTGTCTCGAGCTCCACCCCATACGGCATGACCTCAAGCACGCGCGCCCTCACAATGTCGCCGATGCGGTACATGTCATCGCATGCCCTGACATAGCTGTTCGCGATGTTGCGCACATTTATCGAGCCGTTCCTGTCGTGCACGGTGCGCCTCTCGCCGTTGAATTCCGCCTCGCGGATTTCCACAAGGACGGCATGGGCCTTGACCATTGAGACAACGCAGAGGACGGAGCAGCCCCTCTCCAGTATGCGCACTTCGCGCGTGGATTTCTTCACCGCGGCCTCATACTTCGCGGTGTCAAGCGTTTTTTCGCCCACGGAATCGGAAAGCACACGCCCGTCATTTTCGTAGGCGTGCTGGCCCGCGACAAATTCCTCCTCCAGCCCCAGCACAGTGCCGGGAAATACCATTTCCTTTTCCAAAACAATTACCCCAAAATCAGGCTTGACGATGAATTACTTTCCCCCAGAAACGTATTTAAATGACTACGGCAATCATCGTGTAATGGTCCTCGAATCCCTCACAAGCGTGGAAAACGCGAGAAAGCACCCTTTTACCCTGTTTTTCATAACCTTTGCAATAACCACGGCATCCCTCTTTGTGGCCTACCACACCTTTCCGGAAAGCAGTTCCGTGCTCGCAATCGCGTTTGTCGCGTTCGCCTTCATGCCAATAATCCACGATCTCTTGGTCAAGAGCGAAGAGGAGGAAATTGACGAGGACGACATGCCGTTCGCCTTCATTGCGACGCACTTTGACGTAATACACATATACGGGTGGATTTTTGTCGGCATGATACTCACGTACAGCTTCTGGTCTGTGGTCCTGCCGGAGGAAAACGGCCAGTGCAGCGGCTTCGGGTGCATCCTCCCCGCCAAATCTGAAATATTTTCCGAACAGAACAAGGTTTACGGCGGCATCACAGGAAAGGTTACAGGGGGGAGCGAGTGCTTCAACGAAGGCACGAAAACCTTCGAGCGCTGCTTCACCCTGATTTTCAACAACAACACATGGGTTATGCTGCTCGCGGTAATATTCTCTTTCATATGGGGCGCGGGGGCGCTTTTCCTCCTCGGGTGGAACGCTTCCGTAATCGGCCTCTTCATCGGCCTGGAGATAACCTCCAGAAGCCTTGGTGCGGGCGTCGCGCGCGCTGTCAGCTACCTTCCGCACGGAATACCGGAAATTATGGCTTATTTTGTCGCGGCGATTGCGGGCGGGATAATATCGGCCGCAATTTCAAAGAAAAAGTTCAGGGAGCACGAGCTCCGCATAGTTTTCATTGACACGGTGCTGCTGCTCGTGCTCGCAGTAGTGACGCTGCTCATCGGCGCGTTCATTGAGACAGCGGAAATATTCTCTTACTGGGAAGCGGCGTTGGGCGGAATCATAGCTTTCGCGGCTCTCTACCTAATCCTTTACGTGCCGTCAATAAGGTACAGGGTGAACAGGCTGAGGGAATCCGGAAAATAAGGAAAAAAGCGGTCATTTCTTTTTCTTCTTTTTCTTTGGGGCGCCCTTCTCCGCGAGCTCCTTCACCAGCGGCGCGTATTTCCGTAACAGGGATTCGAGGTCCTGCGAGGATGCGCCCTTCTCGCCCGAAAGCGAGCGCGCGAGGCTTGTCAGCTCCATGGGGAAAATGACTTTTGTGCTCTTGCCCTCGCCGAGCTTCCCGAGCGCCTTCACGTAATAGTAAGCGAGCGCGCGGTCGTTCAATTGCTCGGCAGCGGAGCGCACGGCCTCAATCTCGGCCCTGTGGCCCTCGGCGCGCTCTATGCGCGCGAGCTTATTCTGCGACGCGATTTTCTGCGCGTGCAGCGAGTCAAGCACTGGCTCTGGTATGTTGATGTCCTGTATCACGGCTTCCTCGACAACAACGCCCCATTTCGAGGAAATGCGCTCGAGCTCCTTCTTCAGCACTGAATTGAGGTCCTCGATGCGCGAGAGGAGCTCGGAAAGCGTCATCGAGGCGGCCTTGTCCCTCAGGAGCGCCTGCACGAAAAGCTGCGACGCCTTGAGGTAATCGTCGATTTCAATGACGCTGTTGATGACGCTCTGGGCGTCCTTGTTCACGCGCAGGTAAATCACCGCGTCTATGATCACCTCAATGTTGTCCTTTGTGATGACCTCCTGCTTCGGCGTGTCGATTGTCTTTGTGCGCAGGTCGACAATCGAATAGCTTTCAATAGGGGGGAATGCCAGCGCCCAGCCCGGCCCGCCGACGCGGTTGACCCTGCCGAACCGGAAAATGACCGCCCTTTCGAAGGCCGCGAGCTGCAGGAGAAACCCGTAATTTGAAATGAAGTATAGGATTATCACGACCGGGATTACCCACCAGAGGTTCTGGATAACTGCTGGGATGCTCTTCAGCATGAGGAAAACAATTATCGCAAAAACCGCGAGGAGAATGACGAACATCGCCTGCTTGAACTTTTGCTCCTCTTCATCGTTCCCGGGGCGGCCATGGGTCTCGCCATGTGGGTGCTCCTCATGCTTATGATCCCTATCCGAATGCCCTTCTTTCGTCAAATCGGCCAAAGCCATCACTAAAGCCTTAAATTACCCTTTAATAATAATTATAAACGCTGGAACCATATATATAGGTTTCTGGGCTTGGAAAGGGGATTCATGATGCAAAAGGCGGAAAACGTTCTTGTGCTCTGCGTTGACAGGGACAATGACCTCGGCAAAAAGGCGGGGGTGCAGGGGCCTGTCATTGGGAAAGACGCGTGCATAAAGGCCGCGGCAAAGCTCGCGCTCGCCGACCCGACTGATTCGGATTCCAACAGCATCTTCGGCGCGGTGAAGAAATTCGGGGAAGTCAAAAAAACCTCGAACGCGGAGGTCGCCGTCCTCACCGGCCACGGGAAGACAGGGTATGAATCGGACAGGAAAATCGCGGAGCAGCTTGAAATCACGCTCGAAAAATTCCCCGCAACAGGCATTGTGCTGGTAACAGACGGCGCGGAGGACGACCAGGTCATCCCGATACTCCAGAGCAGGGCGCCGATCCTTTCAAAGGAAACGATAATCGTCTCGCAGGCCTCGGAAGTGGAGAGCACTTATTACACGATAAAGCAGGCCCTGCAGGACCCGGATTTCCAGCGCACATTCATACTCGTGCCGGGCATAGTGGTGCTGCTCTGGGGCATACTCGCGTTCATGAATTCGCAGGAGCTGTTCTTCAGGAGCATGCTCGTCGTCATCGGCTTTTACCTCGTTCTTAAGGGCACGGGCCTCGAGAACAGGATTGTCAACGCCATCAGGGCGCTTGTTGGCAGCCTCTCGCTCCAGCGCGTGAGCTTCCCCGTGTACCTGCTCGCGATACTTTTCCTCGTGTTCGGTGCTTACGCAGCGGTTGTCGAGTTCAGCACGCTCGGAAGGGGCCTGCTTGAAAGGGCTTCCGAAGCGACGGGGCGCTTGCTCCTTTTCCTCGTGCTGACCGCGCTTTCATTCGTGCTCGGGAAAATCATCGACGCAGTCCAGCTCAAGCGCGCGTACAGCATCAGGAAATACTTTGTTTCGGGCTCCGCGGTTTTCATACTCTGGTGGCTGCTTGATGCCGCACGGCAGGTCATTGCGGGAAAGCCGTACGCGGATTTGGCATGGTTCGGCATCAACGCGCTCGCAATGATGCTGGTTGGGCTGGCGGCCTACAAGGTTTCGCAGGCGCTGGATTTGAGGCAGAGGATAACCAAGCTCCTCATCGGGCTCCCTGTTTACGGCAAGGACGGGAAATGGCTCGGCAACGTGGAATCGATAAGCAGGAAGGAAAGCATCGAGTTCAGGGACCGCGAAACCAAAAGGCAGCACAAGCTCAAGGCCGGCGAGTTCATATTCAGCGAAGGCAGGATAA
>CAYJRH010000019.1:0-16888 GCA_964372565.1 uncultured archaeon | reverse complement strand
TTTCCCTCTGCCGGCCTCGAAATATGACTGCCAGAAAAAGTCGCGCCTGAGGTACTTGCGGGTCAATGTTTCGCCGAGAAGAATACGATGAAGAGGATATTATTAGTTGCGGTTGGGGAATTCGATTGAATTGCCAGTCCCGATTAACCAACCGAACTTGTAATAAGGGCCGATGGCCAAGGAAAAAAATATTGCGGGGGGGCGGATTTGAACCGCCGATGCCACTAAGGCGGCAGCCGATTGATTTATAGTCGCCAAACGGCTATATATCCTCAAGCTGCTGGAATAACCGGGCTATCCGACCCCCGCGTTCTTAAGGAAAAGATTGGGTAACTCTTTTAAAGCGTGCCTCGGGCTTTTCACAGCATTTAAATTACCTCGCGGGCAGAAATGGTTTCATGCCGGGGCACGGCGAAGGCAAGAAAAAGGATGAAGAAGGCAAAGGCGGGCACGGGGACGCGCACGCCGGCCATGGCGGCGACCATGAGGAGCACGAAGGCGGGCACGGCGAAGGGCATGGCGGCCATGACGGCAATGACGGGCATGATGGCCACGGCAACGGCGAAGAGGGGCACGGCAACCATGGCGATGAACATGGGGGCGGCCATGGAGATGGCCACGGCAATGAAAGCCATGAAGAGCACAAGCATGAGGAAAAGAAGGAAAGGGAGACGCCAAAAAAGCGGGCGCCCCGATTGAAGAGAAACTTCAGCTTTTCCGAAGTTGCGACAATCGTTTTCGCCGCGGTGATAATCAGGGTCGCGCTGAAGCAATCCGACGCGTTCATTTCAATCGAGCCCATAATCCCGCTGGCGGTCTACGCCGGCCTGAAATACGGCGCGGACGCGGGAATCCTTGTCGGATTGTTTTCATACCCGCTTTCGAACCTTTTCCTTATTGGCGGCACATTCGGATTGTGGAGCTTCCTGCAGGGCCTCGGCGGCGGGATTTCAGGATGGCTCGGGGGAAACGCGAGGGCGATGACAAAGGCCGCGCTGTTCCAGTACAGCATCCTCGGCACTTTGGCGTTCGAGCTTATTGTCAACTTTCCAGACCAGCAGCTGCTGGTTTGGCCGTTTTCCATCGTGCACATTGCATCAAATGCGGTTATTGCTTTGCTGATTGGGGAGCTTTTAATCAAGGAAAAGTGAAGCGGAATTCGGAAAGAAAAGTGATTTATAGGACATTAAAGCTTTGATTACCTATGGACACGAAATTGCAGAAGAGCCTCACGCGCCTCGCGATAATGCTTTTCCTTCTCGCGGCGCTGGCAGGAGTGCTTGTCCTTACAGGGATATTGGGGTGCAGCGCGGTTCCGGGAGGCTGCGAGCTTTACTATTTCGCCGCCCGCGGAGGTGCGCCGAAAATACTTGTCGTGTACTCTGACAAAGGCTTGGGCGACCCGCAAAAATTGGCAGGCCTTATGAACGAGAGGGACGTGCTCGGCACGCGCGCGCAGACCATGGACTTGGAAAAATTGACGTATGCCAACGTGCGCGATTACGACCTCATCATTGTCGAGCGCGCAAAAAAAATCTGCTCGACAAAGCTCAAGATATTCCAATACTACGCGGCCGCGGGCGGCAGGCTTGTGTGGACAGGGGATGCGGGAACAGAGCTCTGCGCAGGCGGGCAGCCGAATGAGCGCTCCGAGCAGAATGACGAATACCTGCTTGCGAGCCAGCACGAGGAAGGCGCGGCGCCTTCAATAATCGGGCCCTGGGCGCGCAAGGACGGTGACAAGCAATTGCTGTTCAACGAGTTCCTCGGCGTCGATTACCAGGGCAATTACTGCGATTTCGGCTCATGCCCTCCTAAAAGCGAAGTCGGGCGGATTGAAGTCACAAACACCGAGCACAAGCTCACTTATGGGTTGAGCCCGAGCCTGCCATACCAAGGCGATTTTGCGATTGTCAAAACCCAAAAATCCGGGGAGGCGCGGGTCATTGCAACGCTTGATTATGGCGCAAACCTTTTGGGCAAGGGAACAGGGCAGCCATGGCTTGCACAGGGGACACAGTACAATTTCGGCAGGCAGCTGCCTTTCATAGTGTCGAACCAGGTGGGGGAGCGCGTGGCGTATTACGCGGCGCCAATAGAGGCGCTTGTCGGGGATAACCCGAAGCAGAGAAACAAGGCACTGGTTGAGCAAATGTACTACGGGATGCTGTATAAATAAAAAAGCCGATTTTTACCCCAGTAAACCCTTTAAAGCAGTTCAAGGCTAGATTCTTAGCCGTAAAGCGGCGAGGACTCGTAGCTCAGCTTGGATAGAGCACCTGCCTTCTAACCCTTTTCTTTTCCCTGCGGGAAAAGAAAAGCGTTAACGGAAAAGAAAAGGGCCTTCGTGTTCTTTTCTTTTTTCGTCAACGTTTTTTCTTTTCTTGCAAAGAAAAGAAAAAAGGTTGGGGGAAGAGAGCAGGTGGTCGGGGGTTCAAATCCCCCCGGGTCCGCATTAGCAATATTAATAATGACCGGAATGGAATGTTGATACGCATGGATTTCAAAAAAGAGCTCGTGAAAGCCCTCGCCAAAGCAGGGGTTGACGAAACGCTCGCTGAGAAGATACTCGAGGTTCCGCCCGAGCGCGCGCTCGGCGACTTCGCGCTGCCGTGCTTCAAGCTCGCCGCGCAGTTCAAGAAAGCGCCCGCGGAGATAGCGAAAGAGCTCTCCGAAAAAATTGCGCTGCCGAAATCATTCACGCGGGTTGAAGTGAAGGGCCCCTACCTGAATTTCTTTGTTGACCCGGACGCAATGGCGAATGAGACCGTCGGAAACATCATCGGCGGAAAAGGCACGAAGCCGGGAGAAAAGGCGAAGCGCAGGGGGAAAATAATAGTGGAATATTGCCAGGCAAACCCGATGAAAGCCTTCCACATAGGGCACGTGAGGAACATCTGCCTCGGGGAGAGCATTGCACGCCTTTTCGAGCATACAGGGGAGAAAGTCATCAGGATTGATTATGGAGGGGATGTCGGCCCGCATGTAAGCAAAACAATTTACGCGTACAGGAACCTGCCCCACCCCTTGGAGCCGAAGGATCTGGAAGAAAAGGAAAAATGGATCGGCGGGCTCTACGCCGCAGGTGCGCGCGCGGTAAAGGACAATCCGGAGCTTGAGGAAAAAATGCGGCAAATGGTTGTGGCTCTCGAAAGCGGAAGCGACGGGCAGCTCAAGGCCGACTGGAAGAAGCTCCGCAAAATCAGCGTCGACTGCTTCAAAATGATTTTCAGCGAACTCGGCATCAAATTCGACAGGATAATACTTGAAAGCGAAGTTGAAAAAGAAGGAATCGCAATTGCGAAAAAGCTGCAGGAGGACGGCGTTGCGGTAAAGGATGAAGGCGCCCTCCTTGTTGATTTGACAAAGGAAGGGCTTGAAAAGTTCCTTGTCCTGAAAAGCGACGGCGCGGCGCTGTATTCCAGCAAGGACCTCGCGCTCGCGAAGCTGAAGAAGAAAGCGCTCAAGGCAGATATTTCCTACAATGTCGTGGGCTCCGAGCAGTCATTCTATTTCAAGCAGCTCGTCAAAACAATTGAACTGCTGAATGCGCGGAAAGCGGAATACTGCCCGACAGTGCACATTTCATACGAACTCGTGAGGCTCGAGGGCGGGAAAATGGCGTCGCGCGAAGGCAACGTGGTAACATACAGGGAGCTCTTTGACAGGGCATATGAAAAGGCCTACTCTGAAACCAAACAACGGCACAAGGGCTGGAAGGAGAAGAAAATATCCGGAACAGCGCGCCTGCTCGCCCTTGCGGCAATCAAGTTCGGGATGCTCGGCCACAGCAAAGACAAAATAATCACATTCAACTGGGAAAAGGCGGTTTCGCTCGTGGGGGAAACAGGGCCGTTCATCATGTACAGCTATGCCCGCGCAAGGAGCATCCTGCGCAAGGCGGGCAAAATCAGGCCGGCAAAAAAAATCGCAGTGGGAACCGAAAAGGAAGGGAATCTTGTCGCGCTGCTTGGGGCGTTCCAGCCGGAAACAGCGAACGCCGCGAAATCCTGCGAGCCGCACCGCATCGCGCACTACCTCCTGAAACTCGCATCGGAATTCAATTCGTTCTACCACGAGGTTCCGGTACTGCAGGCTGAAAAAGGCGCTGCGGAGTCCAGGCTTGCGCTGGTAAAAGCAGTAGCGCAAACCCTGCTCGAAGGCATGGGGCTCCTTAATATCGGGGCAACCGAAGAAATGTGACAATGCCCAAAACAAGGCATTTTAAGGCCTCTAATAGCCGATTCCAGCAGGTTAAATTAACATAAGTGAAATATTTGTATATGGAAGCCGACTACGGCAATGAGCTTGAAAACCTCCTTGCAACAATCAAAAAAAACTGCCCCGAAGCGAAGCTGTCGCTTGTGGAAGAGGCGTTCTGGCTGGCGAAAAGCGCCCACGAAAACCAGAAGCGCGAATCAGGGGAAGACTTTTTCTCGCATCCATTGGCTGTTTCGAAAATGCTCGCTGAAAAGGGGCTGGACGAGGCCATGGTCAGCGCTGCGCTCCTCCACGACACGATTGAGGACACCAGAATATGCGGGGATGACCTTGAAAAAAAATTCGGGAAGGGCATCACCCGGCTTGTGGAAGGAGTCACTAAACTTGAAAACTCGAGGGAAATGTCAAGGCAGGAGCAGTCAACCGCCAGCATGATCAAAACCATAATGGCGTCCGCAAAGGACATACGCGTGCTCGTCATCAAGCTGTTTGACAAGCTGCACAACATGCGGACAATATCGCATTTGAGCAAAGAAAAACAGAGGGCGATTGCCGCGGACGCGCTCACCATCTACGTTCCGCTTGCGCACCAGCTCGGCATGCACGAATTGAAATACGAGCTGGAGGACCTCTGCTTCAAAGTGCTCGAGCCCGAAAAGTTCAGGGAACTGGAGAAAAAGGTCAAGGCGTCAAGGAAGGAAAAGTCACGCGAGCTGCAGGAGGCTTGGAGCGCTCTGAAAAAGAAGTTCCCGGGCACAAAGTGGCGGTTTGAGGAGATGAAAAAATCCATTTACACTATTTACAGCAAAATGGTTGCCCAAAACAAGCAGCTGAAGGAAATGAACGACACGCTGATCCTGAAAATAACCGTTGAATCGGCTGATGAGTGCTACAAAACGCTTGGGAAGGTGCACGGCATCTTCAAGCCGATACCGAAAAAAATGAAGGATTTTTTCGCGATTCCGGAATTCATGATTTACAGGTCGCTGCACACGCAGGTCATCGGGCCGAAAAAAAGGCCGATGAAGGCATACATCTTCTGCAATGAAACAAGCGACACTGCGGACAACGGAGTTGTCTCGCTGCTCCGCCCTTCGAGCGGGGGGAAACAGCTTCTCAAGGAATACGAAAAAATGTTTGCGAAAATAGCATCACCGAAAGCAAGGAATTCAAAGGAGCTCGCCGACACCCTCGACCTCGGGCTCCAAAGCACGTCAATGATTGTTTTCACCAGCGAAGGGCAAATCCAGAACCTGCCGCTCGAATCCACGGCGCTGGACTTCGCGTATTTCATCGGTGAAAAGAAGGCGAAATTCGCATCAAAGGCCGAAATCAACGGAAAAATATCCTCCATGTGGACGAAACTCAATACCGGGGATTCGGTAAGGGTGCATTATGCCCTGACCCCGCAGTTCAGTTCGGCGTGGCGGGGATTTGTAAACTCGGAAAAAGCCAGGCGCATCATTGAAAAAGAGCTTAAGATGAACAACATTTCCAAGGAAACCCAGAGGCTCGTGAAATTCGAAATCGAGGCGATTGACAGGCCGGGGCTCCTTGCGGAACAGAGCGCCCTCATAGCAAAAAACGGGCTTGACATGGAAGTGATACGGGGAATCTGCTCGATTGAGAAGAAAACCTGCAAAACGGAAATATTTATCAGGAACAGCGACCAGAAAATGATTCAGAGAACCGCAAGCGCGCTTAGGGAGATGCAGGAAACGCTCGGCCTGAAGGTAGATTATCTCCAGTAAAAACTTTTTTGAAAACAGGTCACTCCACTAAAATTGCGGGCTTCAAAGGGAAAGCCTTCTTCGCCTTTTCAACTCCAACCGCGATACCCGCATCAATGACCGCAACAGTGCAGCCGAGCTCGCGCTCAAGAAGCGGGATGGCATCGGAAAGCAGCTTGAGCTCGTTCACTTTCTGCAGGCCCTTGAGCTCGTGGAACTTCTGGACAACGGCCTTCACGAAACCCTGGGCCTCTGCCCCGTGAGCCCTTGCGCCCTCACCGGCCATTGCGAGCTTCATCGCGGAGGAAAAGTCAGGGGCGGTTTCCCCCTTCACAACAGCGGCAATCGCATCCCACTTCCACTTCGGCGCGGCATAAAGCGTAACCTTCTTCGGAGCTGCGATTTTTGCGAGAAGCTTTATCTGCGCGACATCCTGCCTCACAGCCTCAACCATTTCCTCGGCCTTCTCCGCCTCAGCATCCGCCATTTTCGGGTCCGGCTCAGGCCATTTGGCCGTTGAAACAAAACCTTTCCCTCCGAGAGACTCCCACGCCTCTTCGGCGAGATGGGGCGCAAACGGAGCAAGCATTTTGGCAATTGAGTGAAGCGCATATGCTTTCGTGCTTTCATCAATTTCAGGATACTTCTGCACGGCATTGACAAGCTCGACAATTGAAGCAAGCGCATAGTTGAACCTGTATGCCTCGATATGCTCAGACACTTTTCTTATTGTTGAATTTGTTTTTGCCAAAATTAGCCTGTCCTCAATTGAAGGCTTCTTCGGCGCGCCGGGCTTTGCCTTAATGGTTTTCCCGTAAAGCGAAACCACTTTTTGGAGGAACCTGAACCATGATTCCGTGCCGCGGTCGCTCCAGTCCATCTCGCTTTCGGGCAGCGAGGCGCCGAGCGTGAAAACCCTGACCGTGTCTGGGCCGAACTTTTCAACAATTCCGCTCGGGTCGACAATGTTGCCCAAGCTCTTGGACATTTTCGCTCCGTCCTTGAGCACCATTCCTTGGGAGAGAAGCCTCCTGAAAGGCTCGCCGTAACCCACCAACTTGATGTCGCGGAGCACCTTGCAGAAAAATCTTGAATAAAGCAGGTGCAAAATCGCGTGCTCGATGCCCCCAATGTACTGGTCAACCGGCGACCAGTACATCGCCTCTTTCTTTTCAAACGGCGCCTTTTTCTCAGCGGGCGAGCAATAACGCAGGAAATACCACGAGCTGTCCACAAATGTGTCCATTGTGTCGGTTTCGCGCCGCGCAGGTTTTCCGCATTTCGGGCATTTCACATTCACAAAATCCTTGACCGTTGCGAGCGGGTTGCCAGCGTCGCTGAAATCCGCCTTCTTCGGGTCGGGCAATTCAACAGGCAAATCCTTTTCAGGAACCGGAAGAGCGCCGCAATCATTGCAGTAAATTATCGGTATGGGCGTGCCCCAGAACCTCTGCCTCGATATGAGCCAGTCGCGGAGCCTGTAATTCGTTTTTTTCGCGCCATGCCCGCTCTTCGCTATCCATTCAGCCATTTTTGGCAGCGCCTCGAGGTTTTTCATGCCGCTGAATTCCCCCGAGTTGAACAAAACGCCTTCTTCCGTGTATGCTCCATCTGCGCTGTTCGCATCGACAGGCTTGCCGTCCGCGCTGATTACGAACTTCAACGGGATGCCGTACTTCCCCGCGAACCTGAAGTCGCGCTTGTCATGCGCATCGCACATCACTACGCCGGTTCCGTACATCAGCGCAAAATTGGCAATGAAAACGGGGATTTCCTCTCCGTTCACGGGGTTGATCGCATATTTCCCGATGAAGTAGCCTTCTTTCTCCTTCTCCTCGTTCTCCCTGTCAATGAGGGTTTGCTTCGCCACATCCGCAATGAAGGCCCTTGCGCCTGCCTCGTAATCCGTTCCTTTGACCAAATCCATCACAATCGGGTTTTCCGGCGCGATTGCGATGAAGGTCACGCTGAAAATTGTGTCACAGCGCGTGGTATATGCGGGCAAAACCGTTCCGGAACCCTTCAGCCTGAAAAAAATGTCCACTCCGTGGCTCTTCCCTATCCAGTTCTTCTGCATTGTGCGCACGCGCTCTGGCCAGCCGCCGAGCTTTTCAAGGTCCGCGAGGAGCTCATCCGCATATTGCGTGATTTTGAAGAACCACTGCTCCAAATCCTTCTGGTAAACTGCGCTGGCCTTATGCCTCCAGCACCTGCCATCAATGACCTGTTCGTTCGCAAGCACCGTGTGGCACTCGCCGCACCAATTGACCTTTGCTGCCTTCTTGTACGCGAGCCCCTTCTTCAGCATCTGCAGGAAGAACCACTGGTTCCATCTGTAATATTCAGGCAGGCACGTGACGATTTCGCGGAACCAGTCATAGCTGAAGCCGAGCTCTGCCATCTGGGCCTTCATGTCGGAAACCCTTTTCAGCGTCCATTCCTTCGGGTCGGCCTTGTTTTCGATTGCCGCGTTCTCGGCGGGAAGGCCGAACGCATCGAAGCCCATCGGATAAAGGACGTTATAGCCCTGCATCCTGCGGAAGCGCGCAATGCAATCCCCGATTGAATAGTTCCGAACATGGCCCATGTGCAGCCTGCCGGAAGGATAGGGGAACATCTCCAGGACGTAGTACTTCTTCTTCGCCTTCAATGGCTTGGAGCGGAAAACCTTCTTCGCGGCCCACTTCTTCTGCCACTTCTTGGCGATTGAATTCAGGTCAGCCAGCATCATTCCACAACCGCCTTAATCCTTCGCACTCCGGCAGCGACTGATTCCTCCTTTGTTATCTTGAACCTGCCGATTTCGCGTGTGTTCGCCACATGCGGGCCGCCGCACAATTCCCGCGAAAAAACCCTGCCGCCCTTGCGTATAGTGTAAACCTTGACCTGTTCCCCGTACTTCTCCCCGAACAGGCCCTGCGCCCCGAGCTTTTTCGCCTCGGAAACGCCCATGATTTTCATTTCCACATCCGCCCCTTCATTAATGGCTGCATTCACCCAATCCTCGATTTTCCTTAACTGCCCTTCCGTGAGCTTTTCGCCATAATTGAAATCGAACCTCAGCCGTTCAGGAGTGATGTTGGAGCCCTTCTGATGTATGCCCTTGTCGACAACCTGCCTTAGAGCCTCGTTCAGAAGGTGCGTGGCCGTGTGCAGCTTCGTTGTCTGGACACCGTGGTCAGCGAGCCCGCCGCTGAACTTCTGCCCGGCGCCCTTGCGGGAGATTTCCTGATGCCGCTTCAATAAATCATCAAATCCTTTCACGTCAACGGAGAAGCTTTTTTCCGCGCAGATTTCAATTATCATCTCAATCGGGAAGCCGAAGCTCTGGTAAACGTCGAATGCGCTCTTGGCATCGAGCTTTTTTCCACCGGCGCTTCCTATTGCGGCGAGTTTTTTTTCCAGGATTTTTACGCCGTTAAAGAGCGCGGCGGAGAACTTCTCCTCTTCCTTCTCAAGCTCGGAAAAAACACGCTCTTTGTTCTTGCCGACTTCCGTGTAAAATTCACCCATCACATCCACAGCCACTTCCGCAACCTGCCTGCAGAATCTGCCGCCAATGCCGAGGAGCCGCGCATGCCTCACGCTTCTCCTGATAAACTTCCTGAGCACATACCCCTGCTCCACATTGCTCGGGACAATCCCCTTGCCGTCGCCCATTATCATTGCCGCGGCGCGGAGGTGGTCGGTGATAATCCTCGCGCTTTTTTCGCCCTTTGCCGGAAAAGGCCCGGGCCCTGCAAGGCTTTTCACCTTTTCAATAATCGGCTTGAGCGTGTCGCACTCGTAAACGTTTCCGAAGCCGTTGAGGACGGCAACAGTCCTTTCAACCCCCATGCCGGTGTCAATGCTCTTCTGCGCGCTTTCAATGTATTTGCCGCCGGCGTTTTTGCTGTACTGCATCAGCACGTCATTCCATATCTCGCAGAACGCGCCTTCCTTGCACTTGGCAACGAAGTCTTCAGTGCCCTTTTCCTGCACATCCCTCACATGGTAAAACATTTCTGTATCGGGGCCGCAGGGGCCTGTGTGCCCCGCGGGGCCCCACCAATTATCTTTTTTAGGCAAAAAATGGATGCGGCTTTTCGGGATGCCGAGCGATTCCCATGCGCCTGCAGACTCTTTGTCGCGGGCTGCGTCCTCATCGCCGGCAAAGCAGCTCACGCTGATTCTGCCCTTTGGGATCCCGAGCCATTTCGGGGAAGTGAGGAACTCGAAGCTGAAGGCAATCGCTTCCTCCTTGAAATAATCGCCCAAAGACCAGTTGCCGAGCATCTCGAAAAAGCTCAGGTGCCAGGCATCCCCGACCTCGTCAATGTCGCCGGTGCGGATGCACTTCTGCACATTGCAGAGCCTTTTCCCGAGCGGGTGCGGCTCGCCAAGAAGGTAAGGGACAAGGGGGTGCATTCCCGCAGTAGTGAAAAGGACCGTAGGGTCGTTCTCTGGAATGAGCGAGGCGCTCGGGATGCGCTTGTGCCCCTTGGCCTCGAAAAAGCGCAGGTATTTCTCGCGGAGCTGGGCGCTGGAAATAGCGCGATATTTGGCTTTTTTTGCAGCAGCTTCTATTTTGGCTTTTGCCGCGGGTTTCTTGGCCTTTTTCATGAAGTAAAAATGGTTCAAAAAAGCTTAAATAAGGATAAAATATTCATTGAAGCATAGGCAAAAATCATGGGGATTCAAAACCGGCGGGCAGTGGAAATGAAAGTTTTTGCAGTATTCATTATGGCTATCATTCTGACTGCAGGCTGCGCCACACGGGAGAAGCGGGAAGTGAAGGTGATTGTAGTGGATTCTGCGGACACGCCGATTCAAAACGCCAGCGTGAGAATCCTGTCGGAAATTGATGCTGCCGAAAATTTTCAGGGGACAACGGATGAAAACGGCGGGGCGATGTTCGGCCTGAACGGCGGGACGTACAAATTCACGGTTACAAAAGAAGGCTATTTCACAAGCGCGCCGTATTTGGAAATAAAATCAGAAGGGCCTGTCACAATAACCCTCTTCGAATCGGATACAAGGGAAAATTTTGTCAAAAATACCAAAATTGGCGAAATCAGCATATTTGACTGGTTCGTGTATGACGGAAACGGGAAAGTTTCAATCATAACGGATGCGGAGACCGGTGAAAGGGCGTTCAAGTTTCTTGGGTCGGATGACGCGGCTTACATAATTGGGGATGCTGAAAATGGCATGCTCAACATGAAAGGCAATCCGTGGGAAAACAGGATTGCAAAAAAAATCGCGTGGAAGATGAAATTTGAAGGGAAATACAGGATTTATGTAAGCGTCTCAACCGCATCGGGGCACAGGATTCTGGCATATTCTTTTGAAGGCCACGAAAAAGTCGAATACATTCCAATTACATTAAACGGATTGAATGATGGAAAGTGGCATTCTGTTCAAAGGGATTTGGAGCAGGACATCAAGGGGGCGGAGCCCGAAAATGCGCTCATCGCAGTCAACGGGTTCATGGCCAGGGGAAACGGGCTTGTCACAGAAATAGAATTATCGTAAAAAATTGGCGGACCGGTTCAATCACGAGGCGGTTTTTTCTTTTCCGCCACAACGCAATCCTTTTGGATTGCGGTGCCCCGCAAAGCCCTGCTTTGCGTGGGACGCTTTTACACTTTTCTTTTTGGTCGAGCTTTTTCTTTTCCGCCGGTTTCAGTTCTTTTCTTTTTCGTCGACGTTTTTCTTTTCTTCGGAGAAGAAAAGAAAAAGGTCGGGTTGCAGGACGTAAGCCGCCTTCTGTTCCGGCGTTGGAAAAAAACACAAAAGTTATTAAACAAGAAAAAGCATTGGTAAACTATGGGATTTGTCAAACACATAACAAACGCCGCAAAAAGAGTAAAAAGGAAAATGCATGCAAGAATGAATTTTGAAACAAGAGTGATACAGGATACTGTGGCTATGGGTTGGGGAAAAAATGCTGATGATACAGTAGATGAAGCGCTTAGGCAAAGCATCCGAAGAAGAAGGGCAAGATTAAAACAATTGAGGGCAATCAGGAAAAAATAAAAGTTGGGCAGCAGGACGTAAGCCGCCTTCTGTTCCGGCCTTGAAAACCCATTAAATACAGGGGTTTCTTCCAATTGCTTGGAATGGCCTCGCCGGCATTCGACTAAGCCTCCATAAAGGAGTTGCACACTCCGCAAGCGCGTTTCATCCCCGAAGGGTATCGTTTCTGTTCTTGCGGGCCGCCTCTCGGCGCTTATGTTATTCGTGTGGGCGGACTTTCCTCAGCTGCCCCCTTGCGGGGACTACCGACGGCCGACCGCCTGCTACCCGATATATATTGGCCCTTTTAGGGCTTTTTAACCTTCCGCAGGTTAACTTGGAGAAGTTTATTACAAGATTTTAGCTTTTGGCATTCAGGAGCGCAAACGCTTTCTGGGCGTCCTTTTCCTCTATAAGAAATATGGAATCCGTCCACGAACTCAGGCACTCATATATGTTTATGCCATTTTCAGAAAATACCGATGTCAGGAAATTAAGAAAGCCAGGCACCTCTTCAATTTTGTCGGAAGTCCTGTGCGTAATCTGCACAAGATTTTTTCTTTCCCTGATTATTTGCCCTTGAAATGTTTCTTTGAGTTCCTGTGCGAATTCGTCATCGAGGACAACCGTCATTGTTTTTACGCCCTGAATTAGGTGGAAGTTACTGCTGCCGGCCTTCACCTTTTTCGCAATCTCAAGAATTTTATCCCACACAGAACTGTCATCAGGCAAAATCAGCACGGAAACCTTGTTGCGCATCTCGAATTTCCCGTTTTTGACATACTTTAGTATTTTTGACTCGATTTCCGAAGAAGGCCGTGACTTGTCGGCAAACCGCTTGCAGGCAACCAGAATTGCATCAAAATCCGTTGTGCGGTTAAGCTGCAATTCCGCTGCTATTTTTCTGGCAAGTGCGGAATGATTTATCAGCCCGGCCTTGAGGCAGGACTTTATGGTAGGGTGGTTTTCGAGATAGTCGAACACCGCTTTCGCAATTTTCATGAATATGTTAATGCCCGAAACTATTAAAAATGTTCAATTTTGGACATTTTATGTTTAATAGAGGCTTTTTTGGACAGAGGCTTTAAGTATCGGGAAAAGCGAATCTTGTGTAAAGGTGAAACTTTGGCTCAAAAAGTGGTGCTCGCATACAGCGGAGGGCTTGACACTTCCGTTATACTCAAATGGCTTTGCAATGAAGGCTACGAAGTAATTGCATATATAGCGGATGTCGGCCAGCAGCAGGACTTTGCCAAAGCAGAGCAAAAAGCGCTCGCAACCGGGGCGTCCAAAGTCATTGTCAAGGACCTGAAGAAAGATTTCATCGAGAATTATGTTTTCAAGGCGCTGAAGGCAAATTGCACCTATGAAGGAAGCTACCTGCTCGGCACCTCGCTTGCAAGGCCCGCAATAGCAAAAGGGCAGGTCGAGGTTGCAAAGGAAGAAAACGCCAAAATCCTCGCGCACGGAGCTACGGGAAAGGGAAACGATCAGGTGAGATTTGAACTCACATACATGGCGCTGATGCCGGAAGCCAAAATAATAAGCCCGTGGAAAGAGCAAAAATTTCTCAAGAAATTCGCAGGAAGAAGCGCCATGATAAAGTATGCTTCACAGAACGGCATCCCGATTCCTGTAACTGCAGAAAAGCCATACAGCACCGACGAGAATATCCTTCATACAAGCTATGAATCAGGGCAGCTCGAAGATGCTGCCTCTGAACCTAATGAAGAAATGTTTCTGATGACAAAAAGCCTCAAAGATGCACCCGACAAGGAAACTAAAATCACGATAGAATTTGAGGATGGGGTTCCTGTGAATGTAAAAAATGCCGAAAATGGTTTTCAGGTTGCGGGAGCGGAAAACATATTTGAATACCTAAATGGCTTGGGCGGAATGAACGGGATTGGTCGTGTGGACATGGTGGAAAACAGATTCGTCGGAATAAAATCGAGGGGTGTCTATGAAACCCCGGCAGGAACCATATTGTGGAAAGCGCACAGGGACATAGAAGGCATCACCTTGGATCGGGAAGTTGGCCATCTAAAGGACATGCTGATGCCGAAAATTTCCGAACTTATATACAACGGGTTCTGGTTCTCTCCGGAAATGGGTTTTCTCATGGCCGCGATTGAAAAGAGCCAGCATGGGGTAAGCGGGGAAGTTTTCATGTCTCTGTACAAGGGAAATGCTGTTGTTTGCGGAAGAAAATCCGGCAAATCACTCTATGACCGGAACCTTTCCTCGATGGACGTGACAGGCGGGTTCAACCAGCAAGATTCCAAAGGATTCATAAAAATAAATGCGATAAGGCTGCAGGCGTCAAAAAAGAGGGAGCAAAATGAAAAATGACCTATTGTCACTCGAAAACTTCACCAAGGAAAAAATATTCAAGCTTGTTGAAAAAGCCCAGGGCATAAAATCGGATAAAAAGGCCTATGCGTGGGACCTCGAAGGCGAGACACTGCTCTCCATATTCGAAAAGCCGTCACTTCGTACAAGAATATCCTCTGAACTGGCCATGAAGCAGCTTGGCGGCCACACAATTACAATAGAGTCCCAAACAACCCCACTCGGGAAAAAGGAATCGATCGAAGATACTGCAAAAGTCACAAGCAGATTTGCTGACATAATAATGGCAAGAATGTACAGACAGGAGGATATGGTAAAGCTTGCTGAAAATGCAACCGTGCCTGTGATAAATGGGCTGACGGACAAGTTCCACCCATGCCAGGTACTTTCGGATTTGCTGACAATAAAGGAAAAGAAAGGTGAACTCGAAGGGCTAAAGCTGGCATATTTCGGGGACGGGAACAATAACGTCACGCACTGCCTGATGTTAGGCTGCGCCCTTGCAGGCATAAATATTTCGGTGGCCTGCCCCAAGAAGCACATGCCGGACAAAGGAATTGCAAAACTTGCCAAAAAGTTCGCAAAAAAATCCGAAGTCGAAATAACTTTTGACGTTTCAAATGCGGCAAAAGGCGCAGACGTGATTTATACGGACAGCTGGATGAGCTACCATATAGGGGAAAACGAAAAAGATGCGAGAATAAAAGAAATGATGCCTTTCCAAGTGACTTCTAAGATATTGAAGCAGGCCAAAAAGAGCGCGGTATTCATGAACTGCCTGCCGGCCCAAAGAGGCATGGAACAAACTGCAGAGGTAATAGACGGAAATCAAAGCATTGTTTTCGACCAGGCGGAGAACCGCCTACATATGCAAAAAGCGATTTTACTGTACGCAAAGGGATTGGTATGAAACTCTGGCAGCCTGCGGCAAAAATGGACAAGGAAGTCGAAGAGTTTACAGTGGGAAACGATTACGCATACGACCAGCTGCTCGTGCCATACGACTGCAAGGTTTCGATGGCGCACTCGAAGCTCCTTCTTGAAATGAAAATAATCAGCAAAAAAGAATACAACTCCATAAACTCGGAGCTTGCGAAAATAATAGGGCTGGCCCAAAAAGGAAAGTTTATGATAAAACCCAGCGACGAAGACGTGCACACAAAAATAGAGAACCATCTGACAAAAAAACTTGGGGCCGCCGGAAAAAAAATCCACACGCTCCGCTCAAGAAATGACCAGATTGCAGCGGTTCTGCAACTGTATTCCAAGGAGAAATTGCAGGAAACCCAAAAAGAAGCCGCTTGCCTTATGGAAGAATTAAACAAGTTTGCAAAAAAAACGAAAGGCATACCCATGCCCGGGTATACACATATGCAGCGGGCCATGCCGTCAAGCGTTTCTTTGTGGTCGGGCTCATTTGCAGAATCCCTGAAAATGGACACGGAAGCACTCAAGCTTGCATTTTCGGCAAATAACCAAAACCCGCTCGGTAGCGCCGCAGGATACGGGCTGCCCGTTAACATAGACCTTACAATTACGACAAGAGAACTCGGGTTTTCAAAGCATTTCATAAACCCGCTCTTGGTGCAAAATACAAGAGCCAAAGTGGAACTGAGTGCAATATTTGCGCTGATGCAGGCCATGCTCACGCTTAACAAGCTGGCAAGCGATTTGATGCTTTTCACAACCAAGGAATTCGGCTTCTTCGCGCTTCCAAAATCAATGTGCACGGGCAGCAGCATAATGCCGCAAAAAAACAATTATGACGTGCTTGAAATCATGCGCGCAAACCTGAGCCTTGTGTCAGGAAATTTCTGTTCCGTTTCGGCAAATGCAGCAAACCTTCCGTCCGGCTACAACCGCGACATACAGCTAAGCAAGGGAAAATTGATGGAGAGCTTTGATGTTACGATAAATTCGCTGAAAATGGGAAAAAAAATAATCGCAAGCCTTTTGCCAAAAGAGAAAAACCTGCGCAATGCAAGCAGCGAAGAAATTTATGACGCGGAGCGGAGCATAAAAATGGCAATGTACGGAATTCCTTTCAGGGATGCGTACCGGAAGATAAAAATGGGTAGCAAGCAGGAGAGCTAGCGCGAGCTAGGACTTTGGGCAAAAAACCTCGTGGGCCCTTTGGGGGTTTTTAATGGTTGGGTTTGGTTGAGCTGTAAAGTAAACGTCTGGAATTTTGAACAAAAAGCAATAATCAAAGGAAAGCCGATATCCGATAATAGTTAAGGCGCCATATCAGTTTGAACAAAAATTTGGCGATTGGGAGCAATATAGTTCACGAATTAAATCGAACAGCCATAAATATGAAATAAAAACCGATGCCGGTGATTGCAATGTTTCATCGAATTTTGACCTAGGAAAAGAATGCTGCCAACAATTAGGGTTAACTTTTATTTCCGAACAAGTTGGTGAAAAAAGAGTTGATTCAAACAACATCATAGAAAAAATAGCCAACATAATAAGATTTATTTTTTCAGCTATATTCAATTTCTAGCAGATTCAAATTGTGAGCGAAATTATCCGGAGCTTACGCTGCCGCAAATCAAAAAATGGTTTTTGGCGGAAAAATTGGCAGA
>CAYJRH010000018.1:0-16954 GCA_964372565.1 uncultured archaeon | reverse complement strand
AATTAGGCGGTAAAAAATTTCTGAATAAAATATCCGCCCACCTTATGTTCCAAGGTTTCATAGGTATTTTTAAAGTTTCGTTTGGCCATGGGGCAGAATAGGTTTATTCTTTCATAGCCGAAATTCGTTTTCATGAATCAGCTTTTTATTTTAGTGCTACCTTTCTTCTCTGATGCTAATTGCAGGAATCGATGAAGCCGGAAGGGGCCCGTGCATCGGCCCGCTTGTCATGGCGGTTGCGGTTGTGGGGAAAGAGGATGAGGAAAAGCTGATAGAGCTAGGAGTGAAGGACTCGAAAATGCTTTCAGCAAAGGAACGTGAAAGGCAGTTTCCCGAAATCAAGAAAATCCTGAAGGAGTTCCGCACCTCGCACATCGGCGCCGGGGAAATTGACAGGCTCATGGCTAGGAAAAGCCTCAACGAGATAGAGGCCATGCATGCGGCGCAGCTGCTGAATGCGCTCAGTGAAAGGCCTGATGTGGTTTATGTCGATTCACCGGATGTAATAATGTCCGAGTTCGCCAAGAGAATCGGAAAATATGTTTCATACCCGTTAAAAATCATTTCCGAGCACAAGGCGGATGTGAATTACCCCGTTGTTTCCGCGGCATCGGTGCTTGCAAAGGTCGAGCGCGACGCCGAAATCAAAAAAATTTCAGCCGAATACGGGGATGTCGGTTCAGGATACCCGCATGATGACGCGACAATCGGGTTTTTAAAGAAATATTTGCAACTGCATAATGAATTGCCAGCATTTGTGAGGCACTCCTGGCAGACAATCAGTTTCCTGAAGCAGGAAAAGTTCCAGAAAAGGCTTTTCTGAGAGAAGTGGTGGAATGTCGGCGTGGAAAAGGAAGGCATCCGAGGAAGCGGCTGTGGACTTCGAGACAATGGCCGCGATAGTGTCCGACATGCTCGACAGTTTCCACGCGGAAAACATCGATTTCACAAAGCCGTTCAAGGTTTCGCTCAATTGCTCGCTTGATTCCGAAGGCTGCGTCCAGGTAGACGAGTTCGGTTTTGCGGGGGAGAACCTCAAAAGCGAGGGAAAGGCCGAGCCGCTTGTCGAGATAATAGAGTTCGAGGGGGAAGTGATGGCCGTAGTTGATGCGACAAACCTCCCTGACAAGGATGTCGATTTCAAGATTTCCGAAAACGCGCTCGCAATATTCGCCCGCAGGAGCACGAAGCAGCTGAAGAAAGTCGAGTTCCCCTGCAAAGTCAGCGAAGAGTCGATGCGGACAAATTACAACAACGGCGTGCTCGAAATAAGGCTCTCAAAGAAAAAAGATGCAGAGAAAAAAATCGTGAGCGCGAAATGAAGCGTTCACGGAATGATTCATGGTGCTCATTGCAAATTTTCGTTCCCTTTTTCAGGCCTGCCCGCTTCACCGGGATTTTCATGCGCGAGAACCTCATTTGAACTTTGATTTTTCCCAGAATCCTGCGCCTCTTGGGGCTGGCCAACATTCTTCCCGAAGTATTCCCTGAATTTCGGCGTTGTGTAGAGCAGGTAAGTGATGCCTTTCTTTTCCTTCCGTATGAACCCTTTCTCGCGGAGGATTTTGATGTGCTCGTACGCCTTGCTGTTCCTCAGGTTGATGACCTCGGATTGCTTCACGGGCTGCTTGTAAGCGATGTATGCAAGCGTTTTCATCATCCCCTTATGGAGTTCGGGCGACGCGGCCATGTGCGAGACATTCGCCTCATATATGCGCTTTACTGCCATCCTCAGGCCCTCGAATTCATCGCGGATTTCGAGCGCGGTGCCCTTCGCCTCGTAATCATGGATGAGCTCATTGACAATGATTCGCGTTTCTGCGACGTTCACGTTGATTATTCGCGCAAGCTCGCGGATGTTCACGGCACCGGGCGATGTGAATAGCGCGGCTTCAATCACTCTTTTTGCTTCTTTCCTCTCCATTCCAACCAGTGAAATAGGAAGTTAAAAGCACTTAATATTCATTACTGTGCATGAGAATCGCCTCGCTTGCAAAAAGCAATACGGAAATACTTTGCGCGCTCGGCTGCGCCGGCCAGATTATCGCGGCAACTTCATTTGACAAAAAAACCGCGCCGAAAGCGCAAATAATCGGCAGCTACACAGATATTGATATCCAAAAGGTTGCAGGGCTAAAACCGGACATTGCCTTCACCTCAACTTTTTTGCAGGAAAAATATTCAGAGCAGCTTGAAGAATCGGGAATTGAAGTCGTCCATCTCGACCCGCACTCGGTTGATGATATTATGAAAGACATTGCCTGCGCCGGCAAGGCCTGCGGCAGGGGCAAAAAGGCACTCAATATTGTTTCCGGAATGAAAAATGAAATCGGAGCAATAAAAAAATCTGTACGAGGGAAAACAAAAACAAAAGTATATGTGGAAGAGTGGCCAAGGCCTCCTATGGCTGCCGGAAACTGGGTTGTTCAGATGATAGAAATGGCAGGCGGCACCGGAATTCTTTTTCAGGGCGAGCGCAGCAGGGAAGTGTCGCTGCACGAAGTTAAAGAATTTGAGCCGCAGCAGGTGATTTTGAACTGGTGCGGAATCGGCAAGAAGGCAGATGTGGATTTAGTGAAAAAACGCGAAGGCTGGGATTCAATTGCGGCAATCCGTGAAGGGCGCATCACTGCAATAGATGATTCATATTTCAACACGCCGAGCCAGAACGTGGTTGAAGGCATCAAAATCCTTAGAAAAGTCCTTCATGGGTAGACAAACCGGACAATAGGAAGCCTGAATCTGTTAATAATCGTTGCTGTGGCAGGCAGCAATATTGCCCAAAGGCATCAGAAACCATTATAAGCTTGGAAAAACAATTTCAATATCGTTATGGCGAGGCACATTTCGAAGTGGATGAGAGAACCGCCAGCCAAGGCACCCATTGTTTTGCCGCCGGGCTTCAATCCCCATCTGAAGGAACACAGGAACCCTGCCAAAAGGGCACTTCTCCAGGAAGCCCATCAACTTATTGATGAAAAAATCCGCCAAGGCGCACCTTTGAGGCTCCCAACATCCAGCTTGGCAAGAAAATACGGGTTTCACCCAGAAACCATTGCATCAGTGCGGACTTTCATCGGGCAGAGCAGGGGAATCGGATTTGCGAGGGGGGGTCCCAATTCATTAAAATACGGGGAGGCACTTCCTGTAATTGAAAGTGAGGTTCAAAGGATTTCGCGCAGGGGCAAAAATTGGCAGCCGGTTGATTTGGCGGCAATCAGGTCAAGGGTGCGAGCAGCGACCGGAATCGATATGCCGCTTGACTCTGTAAAGTACCATGTCAGGAAACTCAGCAATGGCAAAGGCTGGCGGCATGTGCATACCAAGGATTAAAATCCATGCCGCAGGTTTAATTAAAAAATCAAAAAGCGCTACGCCTTTTTTCTCCCCGTTTTCTTGGGCGCCTGCGTAGCTGCATTTAGCATGGTTTCGTGAAAGTCGGTTACCGTGGCCAACCTGCGCCTATCACTCGCATTTATGGGCTAAGGCCCGCTGTCTTTTCCCCATTGCCGTCGCTTAGGCATAGCCAATCATCCGTACTTCTCTGTTTTGATTTTTTCCTTCGCCACGCCGTTTGCGAGCAGGAGCTGCTCCACATCCGCCACCATTGCCGGCGGGCCGCAGATGAAATAACTTGCATCCGCGCTTTGCCTGGTAACAATTTCCTTGGCCAAGGCATCATCAATCCTCCCGAAGCGGTAGCCTTCCTTCTGCTCGCGGGAAAGCGCCATAACCAGCTCCATGCCAGGGATTTTTTTCCGGAAATCCAGCAAATCCGCACGGCAGATTATATCCTCGGCGGTCTTGTTGCCATACACCAGCGTCGCCTTTGTGGGAAGTTTTTTGTCAATGATATACTGGCAGAAGCACCTGAAGGGCGCAATGCCGGAGCCCGCGCTGAACATCACAATCTCTTTCATGGCGCTGCCATCGAAAATGAAATGCCCCCATGGGCCGTCCAGCAAAAACTCTTCGCCGGGCTTCGCATCGTTAAGCAGTTTTGAAATCCAGCCTTCAGGCATCTGCTTTATCGTAAATTCAATGCTGCCTTTCCGCGTGGGCGATGAAGAGACGGAATATGAGCGCTTGGGGATTTTTTCGGGGCGCATGAATTCCAGCATGAAAAACTGCCCGGGCCTGAAATCAGGCCTGTCGGGGCTTTCAAACGTCAGAGTATATGTGTCGTGGGTTTCCCGCTTTTTGCCTGTGAGCTTCATCTTCACTTTCATTTGCACGCCTTCTGGAAAAAATGCCCGAACTATTATTTAAATGCCTGCCCCGGCAATGATTGAATTGAAAATCTCCCCTATTTCTCCATCCGCAAGCGCTGCCGGAACCCCCTTGTCCGAAAATTCTCTCGCCTCCCGCTTCAGCGGGATTGTTCCGAGGAAATTCTGCTGCAGCTTTTCGCACATTTTTTCTGCGCCGCCTGTCCCGAAAACTTCCCCAGACATGTTCTCAACCACGCCGATGACGGGAACGCCCATGCGCTTCGCCATGTCAATAGATTTCCGCGCATCGGCGAGCGCGACTTCCTGCGGCTGTGTGACGATAATAAGGCCATAAAGCGGGGCGACCTGCATTACTGTGAGCGGGTTGTCCCCGGTGCCCGGAGGCAAATCCACAATCATATACTCAAGCTTTCCCCAATCCGCCTTGTAAAGCATTTCGGAAATGAGCTTGAACATTATAGGGCCGCGCATGATTTGTGCCGTGCCATCGCCCGCAACCATGTTCCCGACAGAAAGGAATTTCACTCTGTGGCCCTCAAGCGGCCTGAGCCTCCCGCTTTCATCGGCAAAAACCCGTTCAGCGTTCCCGAGCATTTTGTGGCAGGAAGGGCAATCGACATCGGCATCAACAAGCCCGACACCAAACCCCTGCTTTGCAAGCGCGGCGGCGAGATTGACCGCAAAAAAGGATTTTCCGACGCCTCCCTTGCCTGAATGCACTGCAATTATTTTGCCAATGCCGACGAGGTTTTTTTCCACCATATCCCGCTGCGCCTGAAACGGGTTTGGCCTTGTTTCCTGACGGGGCTGCGGCCTCGCCTGCGGCGTGCCGCCTGAAGTTTCAGTGAGCTTTATCGCCATAAAAAAAATCCGCCTTAATGTAATTCAATGCGAGTGGGCGCCGCATCCGCATGAATGCCCGGCGCTGTTCGGGTTGGAAATCTTGAATCCGTCTCCGCCGCTTCCGTGCGTGTAATCTATCCGCACGCCTTTCACGGAAGTGAAAACATCCTTGTCCACAAAGACCTTCATCCCTTTTTCCTCCACAACCTGCTCGTTGGCTTCGGGCTTTTCGGCGAAATCCATCGCATAATTCTGGCACCCGCACCCTCCCGGCTCAACCGTGAACTTGAGGCCCCAGCCGGCCTTGCCTTCCTTTTCCATAAGTTCCCCGAATTTTTTCAGGGCGACCTCGGAGATGCTGATGTCCTTTTCCTCGCCCCCTGAAACCGCCTCGTTCATTTCCCTGACCATGCCTTCAACCGTTTCTGCGCTCATTCCATGGCCGTAGGCGCCGGCCTCGATGCTTTCATAAGGGTTTACGTGGCAGCCGATGCAATGGAGGCCGTGGCCGAGCATGATTTCCGATGTCTCGGGGTAACGCGCAACAACCTCGCCGATAGTCATGTCCTTTGTGATAAGCTGTGCCGAAGTCTCATGCTTTTCAGAGCCGATGTGGGCTGCTTTTGCCGCTGTTTCCATCTTGAATACACCGATTTCAGTCTTAATAGATTACTTAACGCGTGTTAAGTATTTAAAGCTTATTGGGGCAAAAACCGCTATTTCGGGGCTTTAATCGCCATTTAACTTAATTTATGCCTTGAATGCCCTCCAGCAGTTTGTCTTTCTCCTTCCTGCCTGTAAAAGTTTTCCCGAACCTGACCAGAACAGGGTTTATATTGCTCCAATATTTTTTCGGGAATAAGCGCTTCAAATCCGACTCTATTCTATCGGGCCTTTTATGCTTAGTCCACCCCAGCTTTTGTGAGATGTAAGCCGCGTGGGTGTCTATCCCTATTGCATCATGCCCCATTTCAGACAAAAAAACGTTGGCGGTTTTCCTCCCGACACCTGGCAGCAGGATTAGTGAATCAAAATCCTCTGGGACCCTCGCGCCATGCCCCTTCACCAAAGCCTTTGCGCACGCGACGATATTTTTCGCTTTGGTGCGGTTGTAATTCAGGCTCCTGAAAATCCGGAGGACGACCGAGTTTCTGGCATGAGAGAGGCTCTTTAAGGTGCGATATTCCTTAAACAGCTCACCCGCAATGCGCATTGTGGTTTCATCCCTGGATTGCGCGGACATTATTGTGGCGATGAGAGTTTTCCATGGTGCGCTCCAGCCTTCTGCGGCGAGCCTCATTTTTGACGCTTTTTTGCCCAATTCCTTGAACTGTTTTAGCGCCCTTTTTTCTTTTTGGCCTGCCTTCCACATGACTAAAAATGCCACGAAAAGGGTTTTATTGTGAGCCTGCGTTCATATTCACATGAAATACGAGTTCGAGCCGCAGTGGACGCAGCGCGCGCATGAAATTGCGCGCTCCCTGAATTACAACTGGATAATGCCCGAGCGCCTCAGCGTTGTGCGCAGCAGGGGCTCCAAAACGCGCAGGACAATAGCGCGCATACACTGCATCGGCAAGGTGATGATGCTCGGCATGGGGCACAGGAAGAGCTTTTACGTCATCGAGCTCATCTCCGAAAAATTTGACAGGCGGCCTGCGCGCGAGCAGGTCGAAACCATTATCCACGAGCTCATGCACATCCCGCGCACATTCGGCGGGGGCTTCAGGCACCACGACCACGTGTGCTCGCAGAGCGTCAAGGCGGAGCTTGAAAAGTATTTGAACATGAAAACCTGAATATCCGGAGGCGGTGGGCGAAATTAACGCACTGCCAAGCATTAAAAACGTTTAATCACATATATAATTGCAAATAGAAAATCGGAGGGATTTTTCGAATGCCATTTGAAGTTCCAAGGCTGCCTTATGCTTATACCGCTCTCGAGCCTTACATTGATGAGAAGACAATGAGGATACACCATGACAAGCACCACACCGCTTACGTGGACAAGCTCAACGCCGCACTTGACGGCAACACGGAAAACAGGAACAAGACAATTGAGGCGCTGCTCTCGGATTTGAATTCCGTTCCAGAATCGATTCGGAACGCCGTGAGAAACCACGGCGGTGGCCACTACAACCATTCTTTCTTCTGGGAAATCATGGCGCCGAAAGCGGGCGGGAAGCCGATTGGTGAAATCGCGGCGGCAATTGACTCGGCATTCGGCTCGTTTGATTCATTCAAGGAGAAATTCAAGAACGCCGGCCTGAACCAGTTCGGCTCCGGATGGGCATGGCTCGTCGTCTCGGGCGGGAAGCTCGAGGTGATTTCAACCCCGAACCAGGACAGCCCGATTTCGCAGGGCAAGAATGCCGTGCTCGGCGTTGATGTCTGGGAGCATAGCTATTACTTGAAATATCAAAATAAACGGGCAGACTATCTTGACGCCTTTTTTAATGTAATAAATTGGGCCCAGGTCGAGAAAAACTACTTAAAGGCAAAGGGGAAATAACTTTCCCCCAGCCGCATGCCACATATTTTTAACCGAATCCCATAGTATTCTATCGGTGCTGAAATGAAGTTTTTCCTCGATTCCGCAATCCTTTCCGAGATTGAGCGGGTTTATGCCGCTGGCATATGCGACGGCGTGACAATGAACCCCTCGCTCGTGAAGAAGGCGGTTGATGAACTGAAAGCCGAAGGCGAGAGGGTTACCCTGGAATCCTACATCAAAAAAATCCTAAGGGCAGCGAAAGGCACTCCTGTGAGCATCGAAGTCACTGAGCGCGGCGCCAAGGGCATGGTTAGCCAGGGGAAAAGGATTTTCAGGAAGTTCAACCCCGTCGCAAAAAATGTCAACATCAAGATTCCTGTAAACCCTTCTTTTGAAGGCGAAACCGGAAAGGAATTTGATGGCATTCAGGCAATCAGGGAGCTGCACATGGCAAAAATCCCCGTGAACTGCACGCTCGTTTTCACTCCAGAGCAGGCGCTCGCCGCGGCAAAGGCAGGCGCGGATTTCGTGAGCCCTTTTGCGGGGAGGATTGACGACATGCTGCGCAAGGAAGCGGGAATGCGGTTCGGCAAGGAGGATTATTTCCCGCTGAACGGCTTCGAGCACGAAGGGAAAATGCTCGATGACAAGGGCGTTGTTTCGGGCATTGATTTGGTCGCGCAGGCAGTGAAAATATTCCGATATTACGGCATCCGTTGCAAGGTGCTTGCGGCCTCGCTGAGGAACGCGAGGCAGGTGCGCGAGGCCGCGCTTGTCGGCGCGGACATCGCGACAATGCCTTACTCCACTTTCGTGGAGGTGCTCGGGCATAGGCTCACGCGCGAAGGGATGAGGAAGTTCACGGAAGACGCGCCGGAGGAGTATCGGAAGCTCCTGTGAACTGTGACAGATGAATTATTTGCAAAATTATCCAAGGCTTTGCATCAGCTCAGTAAGGCGCCTTTGCATAAGCTCCGGCCTCGTTCTATATTCTGAAAAATATTCTCCCCGATATCTAGCCAAATCAGACATTGCTTCAAGGATTTGTCGCGGGCTATTCGGAAAGCGGTACATTATATTGATGAGCTCCCTTTCCACCATTGTTTTGCCATGGCCCATAGGCTTTGCGTTTTCCAGAAGCATTCTGCATGCTAAAAGGACTGGCTGCTCATGCTCTGAGACCGCGGGTTTTTTTGCCCTCTCAATCAGGCGCATGGCTGCCCTGTATTTTTCGGGATTTATTGAAGCAGTGGCCCTCTTCTTTGCCTCCCCAAGGCCAAACTTGCTGATTTCCCCCCTTCTTGAAAGCCTTTGCCCTCTGTATGGGCCTGCGGCTTTCATTGCATGCAACGCATCCCGGATTTCCCCTATTCTGGCCGCGCTCGGGTGAAGGCCAGATTCCCTGATTTTCTGGAGATAGGGGTTCATTTTCAACGGAATTTTTTGCGGTTTTCGCGGCGGCATTTTCATTTCGCCTCAAACTAATGTATTAAACTCCGCGCTATATATATATTTCGTGAACAATTCTATCATGCGAATCGGGTTCATCGGATTGGGCAGGATGGGTTCCCGCATGGCGGAGCACCTCCTTGAAAAGGGGCTCGAAGTTGTTGTTTACGCGCGCAGCGCGGAAGCGATGGCTCCGCTTGTGCTCAAGGGCGCGGTTGCGGCGGGCAGCTACGCCGAATTCGCGGTGAAGCTCGAGGGCAGGAAAACCATCATGCTCATGGTCACGCAGGGGAAGCCTGTGGATGAGGTCATCAAGGGGCTTTCGCCTTACCTCCTCAGCGGCGACATCCTCATCGATGGCGGGAATTCCTTTTACAAGGACTCGGTGAAGCGCGCAAATGGCCTCGCAAAGAAAGGGGTTTTCTTCCTTGACGCGGGAACTTCCGGCGGGCTTGAAGGCGCGCGCACAGGCGCCTCCATAATGGTCGGCGGCGACAAAAAAGCCTTCGAAATTGCGGAGCCGCTTTTCAGGGCGCTCGCTGTCGAGGAAGGCTATGCTTATCTCGGGGAATCCGGCGCTGGCCACTTCGTGAAAATGGTGCACAACGGCATAGAGTATTCTTTCTTGCAGGCCTTGGGCGAGGGCTATGAGCTCCTGCACAGGAGCAAATACGGGCTCGATTTGCAGGAAGTCACAAAAGTTTACAGGCACGGCTCTGTCATAAGGGGCTGGCTCGTGGATTTGATTGCGCGGGCGCTGGCAAAAGACCATGGGCTGGAGGGGCAGAGCGGGGTTATCGGCGGCGGCTCAACCGGAGAGTGGGCGCTTAAAAGTGCAAAAGAGCGCAAAGTTAAAATGCCGGGCCTGGAAGCCGCGATGAAGGCGAGGAAATCCTCGCAAAAGAAGCCCGGCTTTTCAGGCAAGGTCGTCGCTGCCCTGCGCCAAGAGTTCGGGGGCCACGAGGCGCCGAAGTGATTCCATGCTGAAGACCATGCACTCGAAAAATTATGGGGAGATGAGCGCCAAGGCCGCCGACCATATCGCCGAGCACATTTTATCCGCAAAAACGCAGCTCTCTGCGGCTTTTTCCGGGGGAACCTCGGTGCAGGGGCTTCTCAAGGAGCTCGCCTCGAGGAAAATGAACTGGTCTGCCGTGAACGTATTTGTTTCCGATGAGAGGCTAATGGTTCCATTGACAGGCAAGGACAGCAACTTCAGGATGCTTGACGAAGCCCTTTTATCAAAAGCCGAAGGCGTCCACAAATTCGCATTCGACATGGGGAAAGGCCTGCATGAGTATAACCAGAAGTTCATGGCGGTAACAAAAGGCAGGCTTGATTTGGTCGCCCTCGGCGTGGGCGAGGACGGGCACATCGCGTCGCTTTTCCCGAATAGCCCGGAGCTGAAGAACGGCGACATTGGGTACATTCCTGTTGAGAACGCGCCGAAGCCGCCGGCAAGGAGGGTTTCGCTTTCATCCGAGGCGATTGCGCGCGCCGAAAACATCATTCTCATTTTCGCTTCCGACTCAAAAAAAGATGCATACAAAAAATTTTCCGACCCCTCGACGGCGATTTCGGACTGCCCCGCAAAAATAGCCCTCAAGGCAAAGCATGTTTTTGTGCACACGGCGTTCGGTGGTTGAAATGCAGGCCAACTTTTCTTTCATTGTGATGGGCGCAACAGGGGATTTGGCGCAGAAAAAGCTTTTCCCCGCAGTGCATGGCCTGGTAAGGCTGAAGAAAGTCGGGGCCGATTCCTGCATAGTGGGCGTCGGAAGGAAGGACTACACGCGCGAAGCCTTTGCCGAGGAGGTCAGGAAAAACATCCCGAAGCTGCATGAGGAAACATGGAACTCGCTTGTCCAGCGCCTTTATTACTTCAGGCTGGATTTCGACACCCCTGACCACGGCTACGAGAACCTGAACACGTTCGTGAAAGAATTGGAGCAGCGCCACGGCACCGGCGGGAACAGGATGTTTTACCTCGCCACTCTCCCAAAGCACTTCAGGAACATTAGCCAGAACATCCGCAGGAGCGGGCTGGCAGGAATAAACGGCAACTGGTGCCGCGTTGTCTTCGAGAAGCCTTTCGGCTCCGACCAAAAAAGCGCCCGCCGGCTTAATGAAGACATAAAAAAGGCATTTAGCGAGGAACAGGTTTACAGGATAGACCACTACCTTGGGAAAGACCTTGTCCAGAGCATAGGGATTTTGCGCGCGGGGAACCGGATTTTTTCGCCGCTTTGGAACAGGGAGAATATCGACCACATCCAGATCAACCTGCTGGAAAACTTCGGCGTGGAAAGCAGGGGCGAGTTCTACGACACGCAGGGCGCGCTGCGCGACGTCGGGCAGAACCACCTGCTCCAGCTGCTGTGCCTAATTGCAATGGAGATCCCTGAAAAGTTCGACGCCAAGTGCATAAGGAAGGAAAAAGTCAAGGTGCTGAAGAGGCTGAAGGCGCTGCCGAGCGGCGTTGTGTTCGGGCAATACGAAGGCTACACCGATGAGAAGGGCGTCGCCAAAGATTCCAAAACCGAAACTTTTTTCTCGATGAAAATCCTGGTTGACAACAAGAGGTGGAAAGGCGTGCCGTTCTACCTGCGCTCCGGAAAATGCATGGGGAAAAAATTCGCGTCGATTTACATCCAGTTCAAGGAGCCTGATTATGGGGGATTCAAGGGCGAGAAGCACAGCCCCAACTACCTCGTCATACAGATACAGCCTTATGACGGCCTGCTCGTGCAGCTGAACGGCAAGGTGCCTGGCGAGAAAATGAAAATCCTCCCCATCAAGATGACCTATTGCCATGAGTGCATGTTCGGGCCGAACACGCAGCAGGCATACGAAACATTGCTTAATCAGGCAATTGAAGGCGACCAGAGCGCGTTCATCCGCGCGGATGAAGTTGAACTCTCGTGGAAGGCGATCGGCAAAATCCTGAAAAAGAGGCTGCCTGCGCACCCGTATCCGAAGGGCTCGTTCGGCCCGCAGGAATCCGAGGAAATGATGAAAAAGGACGGGCGCGGGTGGTTCAACCGCGTGGAGAACGTGGTGCAGGGGCTGTAATAAGCATTATCAAAAATTAAATCCTCTTCAGGAACTCAATCGCCAATCGCAGCCCGAACCCCGTGCCTTCCTTCGGCATGTAATCCTTCGGCTCATCAAGCATCGCCGTTCCCGCAACGTCAATGTGGATGAAAGGCGTTTCCCCGACGAATTTCGAGAGGAACGCGCCGCCGAATATCGAGCCGTTGTTGCCTGTTTTTCCGAGCGAGCGCAAATCCGAGCGCTCGCCCACAACCTCCTCAATGTACTCTTCCCAAAGCGGAAGCTCCCACACCCGCTCATAAGTCGAAAGCCCGGCCTCGAACATCTTTTTGGAATGCTCTTCCGAAGTGGACATCATCCCCGCGGCATGGGTTCCGAGCGCGCGCACAATCGCGCCTGTCAGCGTGGAAAATTCCACGACAACCTTGGGCGAGAACTTCTTCACGCCGTAAGCCAGCGCATCGCCGAGGATGAGGCGGCCTTCTGCGTCGGTGTTCTTGTTCTCGACAGTGAGGCCTGAAAAGGATTTGATTACGTCCCCGGGCCTGTATGAGCTTGTGTCCACAAGGTTCTCAACGCATACCATGAGCCCTACAATGTTCTTTTTCAGTTTAAGCTCCGAAACCGTTTTCATTATGCCGAGAACAGTCGCGGCGCCTGCCATGTCCATGCGCATCCAGAGCATTGAGTCGCCTGTCTTGATGTTCAGGCCCCCTGAATCGAAGCAAACGCCCTTTCCTACAAAAAGGACCTTTTCCTTCGAGGAGGGGTGTCCGCTGTATTCCAAGGTAATCAGCCTCGGGCGGCTCCCGCCGGCCTTGCCGACATTCAGGATGAGGTTCATCCCGAGCCTTTTCAATTCACGCTCGTGCAGCACATTCACTTTCAGCCTTGCCTTCCTTCCTGTTTCCTTTGCCGTGCGCTCGAGTGTGTCAGGGGTTACAACGTCACTGTTTTCCGTCACGAGGTCGCGCACCAGCGCAACGTTGTGGCATGCAACTGAAGCGCTGTTCAGCTCATCCGAAAACTTTTTCGCGTATGGGGGGAAAACAAAGCTTTTTACCCTGAAATATTTCTCCTCTCCTGACCTGTACTTGTCAAACGAATAATTCGCGAGCGCCGCGCCCTCATATAGGGCGACGCAATGCTCGCCGGAGAGGCCATGCATAGGGAAGTGCACTGAAGCGAATTTGTAGGCGGAAGCCAGCTTTGCGGCTTTCGCCGCGGCGCGCCTGTAATAATCGAGGATGACCTTGTCCTTCGGGCCGAGGCTCACGACAAGGATTTTCCTGTCCGAAAGGTAAAACAAATCGAATTTTTTCCCCTTGAATGAATCCGGCATTTCCGCGTAAAGCTTCCTGTCGCCTTCAAAAACAAGCTGGAGCGAAAGCGCGCCCTTGGGCTCGTCCGAAAACCCGATTTCGTGGTGCATGAAGTAAAAAGAAATTAGAAGGCTTTTTAATGGATACTTTCGGAACCTTAATTATGCCCAAATTCAAATTATCTTCAGTTAATAATGGCGCCCGCACAGGCATTCTGGAAACCGCGCATGGGAAAGTCAAAACCCCTTTCCTCATGCCTGTCGCCACAAAAGGCTCTGTGAAGCTGCTTTCGCAGGAGGAAGTCGAAGCCACGGGCACCCAATGCCTCATATCCAACGCGTTCATACTTTCCCTTAAGCCCGGCCTCGACGTCATCAAAAAATCCGGGGGCCTCCACAGGTTCATGCGCTGGGGCAAGCCGCTTTTCACCGATTCCGGAGGTTTCCAAGTGCTGAGCAAGGAATTTTGCCTCGGGCTTAGTGATGAGGGAGTGAAATTCAGGAACCCGTTTACAGGAAAAGCGATGATTTTTACACCTGAGAAATCCATTGAGATACAAAACGCGCTCGGAAGCGACGCCGCAATGTGCCTCGATGACGTTCCCCACCCGAATGAGCCTCTGGCAAGGATAAAAGAAGCTGTTGAAAGGACAGGCAAATGGGCGGCAAGGTGCGCAGAGGCGCACGAAAACAGGAAGCAATTGCTTTTCGGCATAGCGCAGGGAGGCGCCCACAAAAAACTGCGCGAGCGGAGCACAAGGCAAATCGCCTCGATGGGCTTTGACGGCATTGCCCTTGGAGGCTTGTGCATCGGCGAAACCCGCAAAAAAATGTTCGGGGCAATCAAGGCATCCATTGCGCTGATTCCTGAGGGCAAGCCGCGCTATCTGATGGGCGTGGGCTCCATCGATGACCTGGAGAAGGCGATTTGCCTCGGAGTTGATTGCTTCGATTCCGCTTTCCCGACGCAGACGGCGCGGCACGGGCGCGCATTCACATCAAAAGGGAACATCAACATCGATTCCTCGGTGCACAAAATGGATTCCGCGCCGCTGGATGAAGGATGCAAATGCTTTGTGTGCAGAAGGCACTCGCGCGCGTACATCCATCACTTGTTCCGCTCGAAGGAGGAGAACGCGGGGAAGTATTTGAGCTTTCACAACCTCTTTTTCGTGCAGAACAGGATGAAGGAAATAAGGCGGGAAATAAGTGAAGGCCTCTTTTCCCGTTGATAACCCGCGTTTTTATCTATAAGTTAGGCCTATTACTTCTATGGCAAAGTTGCCCAAGAGGCTCGCTGACAAAAGCGCGCTGTATGAGTCCTATTACAGGTACCAGCGCAACGTGGAGCGGATGCCTTTCCGCACTTTCTCCCAAGCCGTTGATTTGCTGGCGTCTCGCAGGCATACGAGGGCAAAAGCCGCGAGGCGTGTAGGCATCCCTGAAACAAGGATGAGGAGGCTCGGGATTTTCCTTCGCACCAGTATCGGCAATCCGGGTTACAGGGCAAGGGCCGAATCGCTGAGGCTGTCGCAAAAGTTCCCGGATGCAGTAGAAAGGTACATGCGGCTGAGGACGGAAGGACGGCTTTCGAATTTCAGGGCCGCGAAGATAGTCGGGGTAAATCGGTACACTGCGCTTGATTGGGAAAGGGCGTTGCTGAGCGAAGAGCAGCGCAGGCAGATTGAGAGGGACATGAAATCCAACCTAAACGCGGACCCGAAGAGGAATGAGATGAGGCTGTTATTGGGCGTGAAGAATCAGGACGGCACATTCAGGTTCCCTCCCAAGGCAATAATGGATGCGCTTGTGGTTAAGATTGATGCAATCAGGACTGCCAACGCAGACAATCCGCGGATTCGGGGCAAGCATGATGTTGATGAGGTGGCAAAGCGGTTTATTGGCGGAAGCCGGGTGAAAATCCCTGCGCTGGCTGAGGAGGCAAGGCAGATTCTCCCGAAACTACTGGCAGAACAGGAGATGTTTACAGCATGGAAACAGATGAAGGAACTGCTGTCACTGCCGCAGGGCAAGAGAATTATTCTTGAGGCAAGAATCATGGCTGCATTGGACAGGAATGGATGTTCGGCAACGCAATTCGCGGGGCGAAAAGAGATTATTCGCATAGTCCTCGCCTTCCCGAAATTCGAGGTTCCAATCAGAGATATTTTATATTCGCCAAGGGTGCCGGAGATTGTCAGGAGAAATCTCGTGGCTGAAGTCAATTCAACAAAAACCGCTGACGGCACGCGGTTATTGGTGCTTGGGGATGGCATATTGAAGCTCAGCCCTAGCGTCGTAAAATTTGTTTAATGGCCCTTGATTGGGAGGCAAGGCCTGTCGAGGCGCAAGCCGAAAATGAGCGATACTGCGCGGCACGAAGCCCCAAGGCGGAGAGCCCGCAGAGCAAATTCACGGGGCCATATGGGCGGAGCCCCTATCTCATTCCAGCGCATTTTTGTATTGCTTCTTGAATCTTCTCACTAGCCTTGTTGTGAGCGCTTTTGCGTTATTGTTGTTGTGGCATTTTTCGAGTGCGTTGAAGTATTGCTGTTTTTCCTTTGTTTTGATGTCTATCATCCCGTATCCATTCCTGTGCATGAGGAAGTTCATCATGATTCTGGCTGTTCTCCCGTTCCCGTCCTGGAATGGGTGTATTCTTACAAGTTTCCAGTGTGCCCAAGCCGATAGCTCCAGTGGATGGAGTTCTTTTTTTTGCTGTTCATATTCTTTGATGCAGTTTTTCATGTCGGTTATTACTAAATGGGGCGGTGTTGTTTCGAAGTGCGAGCCCCTGATGCTGTTTTGGTGTGTCTTGTATTTTCCGGCGATTCCGGGCTTGGTGTCCTTGAAGTACATTTCGTGTATTTGTTGGATGAATTCTTGTGTGAGTTCTCCATTGTATTCCTTGGCATAATTCAGTGTTTTCTGGGCCGCTTTCGCTTCGAGCACATCATCAAGTGGCTTGTTTGGGGAAATATTTTCGCTAAGCAATAGTTCGACTTCTTTTGGGCTGAGTGTAGAGCCTTCTATTGAATTGGTGTTGTAGACGAATGCCATTACAAAATTTTGGTCGAATTGTTCCTGCACGGTTGGGTTCAGCTTTTTGTAACTTTGCCAGAATTTGGTGTTGATTTCGTCAATTTCGGTTATTTCCTCGTTTGTGAGGTAGTGGTGGCCGTGCAGCTTGAGTGTTTCTTTCTCCGCTTTTTTTTTGAACTCTGCAATAAGTGTTTGGAGTTTTGATTCTGATGGCTGCTTGTTTCCTATGTACTCCCTTATTTGCCTTCTTTTTCCGCCTCCGAGTGGTATGTTTTCCACTAGGTAGAAGTAGGTTTTGCTGTTTCTCCTGAATTTTGCCAGATATGCCATGCTATTGTATTACTCATAACTGTTTAAAAATGGGCGAGTAATACGAATATATGAGTAATACTAACTGAACGGTGGCTGGTCTCTCCTAAACCGAAAAACCTATTAAAGAGTAGGAACTCGAACAGCAGGTTAATCGCCCCTGCCGGGATTCGAACCCGGGTCTCAAGCTCATTCCCAACCTTTTTCTTT
>CAYJRH010000017.1:0-18137 GCA_964372565.1 uncultured archaeon | reverse complement strand
AACTTCAAAAATATATAAAAGTAACTGCCAAAATCGCTGATTTCCCGCCAAATTGACATATTTTCTTGTTCTAAGAAGCTTTATTGTGGGGAGATAGTTCGTATAAACAACTCTCGAAAAATAATTCAAAATTCTCTTTAAAATAAGCAAAATTCCAAAACGTTAACACCTACTCAAGCCGTGCTAACGCCCCTCAGTTTGGGGTAATGCATCTGAGTTTAACGCCCATGCAAATTTCTTCTATAAAATAATTTGTTGGGCGCGTTTTCCCGCGCCCGTTTGAAAAGAATCAGTTTTCGGGTTTACGAGCTTTCCTCGAAGTCGGTGTCGCTGTCGGAATCGCCGTCCTCTCCTTCATCGTCGTCGCTGTCGAAGTCATCGCCGCCGTCGTAATCGTCGTCGCGCTTTATTTCCGCCGGAATCTCGAATTCATCCATTGCAGTTGCCCCCGTGTAAGGTTTCCGCGCTTTCTTGGGCGCGAAATTCATTACAGGAGAAATGATTAGTATTCTTTTTTAAAGCTATGCGGGGCGCCGGAGGAAAAGGCCATTTCCGCCCCAATTTCCGGCGCAAATCAGCCATCGGGGATTCATCCATGCTGTAACGCCTGAAAAGGTTTTAAACACCAAAGTGCTGGTATTTCTGGCCTGTATGGATGAGGGGGAAAAGGGGAATTTCTCCTCGAGCTTGTCCATAATCCTCAATGGCAGGGAATCCGCCCCGAGCAGCCTGTTACCCGCCACATAAATTGTTTTCATACTGGATTATGCTGCATCTTTGTCCTTATTGGCCTTGCAGGCAGTCCCATTGGTTTCGCGCGGCAAAATCATTGCATGCCCGTTCCCATGAGCGGTTTAAAAACCTGTTTTTTTACAAAATCCGTGCTTAAGGGAGAGTGGTCTAGCCCGGTTATGATACATCGTTCACATCGATGTGGTCGCAGGTTCAAATCCTGCCTCTCCCATATTTCAATAAGCCCCTTTATAGTTTCAGTCCTTGAACGCGCTTGCGGTCACTCCGCCATCCCACGAGTATCTGGGGCGCACTTTCATCATCCAGAGCTTTTCGCTCTGGTCATCAAGCAGTAAAGCGTAACCCTTCGCGCGGGGCATCTCCTGATAGTACTTGTCGAAGTCCTGGTGCAGGTACGAGGGCCGCAGCTGCGAAACCGCAGCAATGTCATCCTGTGCGGTCATTCTGCCCGATATGAACAGGTCGCACTGGCTGATGCAGTCCGGATGCAGCTTGTTCGGCCGCTGCGTTGCGAGCACCAGTGAAAGCCCTGGCTGCCTGCCAACGCGCACCCACTCCAGCAGCACTTGGAGGGCGAGGCTGTCCTCGTCCTTGGGCATGAACATGTGCGCCTCATCCACCATCATCCATATTATCGGCATGTCGCTCTGCCTTGTCAGCCCTTTTGTGAGGCGCACCTCCTCCTCCTTCCTGTAAAGCATCCTTTCCTCGAACAGCCTTTTCCCTATGATTGCGACAATGATGTCGCGCGCGCCCTCCATTCCCACCGCCTGCCTGTAGGATGACACGTCTATCACGTTTATTGTCCCGGGCTTTGCTATGTCGCGGATGCGCGTGCCCTCCTTTTCAAAAAGCCCCCAGCTTTTCGCGGCGATGAACCTTCCGGCCACTGCATCCCTCACAGCCTTTTCGGATTCGCCGTCATTCCTTGCCGCCGAAGCCAGCTCCTCAAGCCCGTATGCGGTTCCGAGCCTTTCCCTGGCGTTTTCGACAGTGCGCGTGATGAGGACGCCTTCGGATTCCTTCCACGTGACCTTGAACAGCGTCATCCATTCTGCGGCCTCGAGCTCCGAAACGCGCAGCGTGAACACTCCGTCGAAGGGCAGCTCCTTCTTCCTGTAAAAATCCTCCATTGCCCTCGGAACCAGGAACCGTATGTCCGTCTTCTCAGGCTTCAAGTCCCACTTGTTCAGCTCCTCCACGCCCTCTTTTGTCGGGATTTTAAGAGTCCAGAAGATGCCGACAGTGTCAATGACAACAACGCCTATCCTCTGCCGTATTTCGATCGGCTGGCGCGCGAATTCCTCTATGAGCACGGCGAGTGCATAACTTTTTCCGGCTCCCCTCTTTCCGCAAATCAATGTGAGGTGCGGCTTCGCGATGTCAACGAGGATTTTCCTTCCCAGCACAGGCCTCTCGCCCGAGCTGAGCACGGATTTCCCGAAGTATGCAGTGCCCTTTTCCCCGTAGCGGGCGATATCGTCAAGGTTCCTGCCCACAACCGAGGATTTCTCCGAAAGCTCAACTGCCATGCTATGATTTCGGCTTACTTCTATTTAAAGGTTGGGCGGGCAATTTTTTGGGTTACGGCATCGTACACCACTGCCACATTTTTTTCGGCAAAATCCCCCACCGCATGATAGGCGAGAGGCCGTGGCTTCCGTGCGGCCCTGCCTTGCTTAGCCTGTCAGCCTCAACCGGAATTGCCTGTTCCCTCGTGAGGCCGACATCCAAACAGGCCTCGGTTCCCTTGAATGGTATTTTTTTACCAGACTTTTTTCAGGAATTGCGCAAAAGTGCGGGGCGCTTCTTGTGGCCCCAATTTGCGCAAGCCTGTAACTCGTTTTTGCAATCGCCCGCGGGTTTTTGTTTTGCGCACCGGCATTTTCGGCGTTCCTGTTCATAAGAATCAGCCGCCGGGTTCACACTTCGAATTCCTTGAGCGCCTTCTTTATTTCCTCAATCGGCGTTGTCGTAATCAAAAGCGGTATCTTCTCGGATTCCGCAATCTTCTGCGCAATAGGGTCGACCTTGTCAATGCCGTGCAGAACCACGATTGAAGGCCGCATTTCCGTCGAGAACCTCCCGACCTTTACCGCAATCATCGGGCTCCTTCCAGAGCCGACCTGCATGAATATGAGCGCGCGCTCTGGCGTTTTCCCGTACATCTTGATGTACTCGTGCACGGGCACATCAAGTATCACTTTGAGCGAATCGATTATGCTGTACCCAAAAACCTGGATGTCCTTGAGCTTGCCTGGGTTCGCAACGCACTCCGCTTTGATTATTTCCGCAAACTTCTTCCCGTCAATGGCCTTGGTGAACTCCGCAATGTCAAATACGTCGCTTTTCGGCGAGAAGTTTTTCTCGAGCTGCTTCTTGACTTTCCCGCCGCGGTTCCTGTCAATATCAATCAGCGACTCCACAAGCCTTGCAACAACGCCTATTCCAGGGCTTTTCCTCCTCCCGCCCTCGTAATCGGAAATCGTCGACGAGGATATCTTGAGTACCTCCGCGAGCTCGGTCTGGCTAACCCCGAATATTTCGCGCCATTTCTTCATGCTGGAGCCAGGGTCCTTCGAGAGCGCGATTTCCCCTGCAATTGTTGTTGCCAGCTGGTCCATGCCAGATATTAGGCTCTAATCCAATAAAAAGGTTTCGTCAATCAACAGTGCACCAAGGTGGCGGTTGTCGAATTTGGCTTGGTTAAGCTTATTAAGCCCTTTAGATCATTTTTATGCCATGCTTGCACTCGACAAATTCGCGCTCGGAATGCTCTTTCTCGGTGCAGGCCTCGGCGGGCTGATAAAATCCGTCCCAGCGCCGCTCGATTTCGTCAACCCTTACCTGAAGAGCGATTATTTGAGCATAGTTTTCATACTTATCGGCGTGCTGCTGATAATCTCAAGGCAGAATTAGAAAACCCGGTTTTCTTTTTTTACAAGATTTTTACGGGCATCACTGAAACGCTTGGCGAAAAAAATAAAGTTTGGGAGGCCCGTTCGGGGCCCCCCGAAAAATCGCATTTGCTGTTACAGGTACTTGAGCCCGAAGTCCCTGTCCTTTGCGGGTGCCCTTGCGCCCCCGCCGAGCTGCTTCTTGCTGCCCGTGATGTAGGGCGAGTTGACTCCGGTGAAGATCGCTATTACTTCGATCTTGTTCTCGAATGTGTTGTCCACCCTTGCTCCCCAGATGACCTGCGCCTTGGGGTCTATCCTTTCGGTGAGCATTTCGCCGATTGCGTTTGCCTCCCCCAGGGTCAGTTCCGGGCCGCCGGTGATGTGTATGAGGCATCCCTGCGCTCCCGCAATGTCGACGTCGAGCAGCGTGTTGTTGAGCGTGTCTGCGACAGCTTCCTCAACCTTGTTCACGCTTTTGCTCTCGCCAACCGCGATGAGCGACAAGCCCTTGCCTGTCATGACGCTCCTTATGTCGGCAAAGTCGAGGTTGATTAGCGAAGGCTGCGTGATTGTCTCGGTTATTCCGCGCACCGTCCTTGCTATCACTTCGTCCGCGACCTTGAACGCGTCCTGTATAGGCAGGTTGGGAACCAACTCAACGAGCCTGTTGTTGTCTATAACGACAACCGTGTCCGAAACATCGGAAAGCTTCTGTATTCCGGCCTCCGCGTTTATCATCCTCGCCCTTTCAAGCGAGAACGGGTATGTTACAATCGAAACCACGATTGCTCCCTGCTCCTTCGCTATGCCTGCAATAATCGGCGCGGAACCTGTTCCTGTTCCGCCTCCCATTCCTGCCGACACAAAGAGCATATCCACGCCGTCGAGCAGCTGGTTGAGCTCACTCTTGCTCACTTCTGCTGCCTTTGCGCCGATTTCAGGATAGCCGCCTGCCCCCAATCCGCGGGTAACGCTCTTTCCTATGAGCACTTTCGTGACGTCGTCGCCGACCATCGCAAGGTGCTGCTTGTCCGTGTTGATGGCCGCGAGTGTCGCGCCTTCAATATTCATCTTGCTGAGCCTGTTGATTGCGTTGCAACCAGCGCCTCCGCACCCTACCACCATTATTTTGGGCGTTGCGAACTCGTCAACGCCTTTTGCCTCAGCCGCCTGGCTGGAGCTGTCTTTAACTGTAGCCGAACTAACTAGAGACTTCAATGTTTCACCCCTTTTTATAATCCACTTGACCGCGCCAATAGCAATGAGAAGCGGACGTTGACTATATATGCTGCTTTTCTTCTTAATAAATTGGATTGTGGAGGCATTTTCCCGCTTCGCTTCGGGAAATGGCCGCATTTACCTTCAGGAAAAAGCGAGCCCGGTGGGATTTGAACCCACGACCCCTTCCTAGCTCCCCAAAAACGAGTAGTTACTCATTATTGGGTAGGAGAGAAGTGCTCTGATCCAGGCTGAGCTACGGACCCGCTAAACTATTAACTTCGCTACCCAATTTTTATAAAGCGTTCCTTTGCCAGTTTTAAGCCAAAAAAGCGAGGGCTGCCGCTGCAGCAATAGGAATCGAAAAATTGTCGTTTACGGGCAAATGCTCGGCAAGCATCCCGGCCACCGCCCCTGCCAGCGCGGTTTGCAACGGGAAAAGCGGCGCGAGCGCAATCCACGCGGCCAAAATTCCTGCAGCAGTTCCCTCAATTGTCTTCTCTCCCGCGATTTTCACCTTCCCGAATTTTTTCCCGGCAAGCGTCGAGAAGCCGTCGCCGAAGCTGAGGACAAGAATCCCGCCTGCAATGATTTTCCCATCAAATCCAAAGAATATTATTGCTGTAAGGAGCGCGGCAATTGCAAAAACCAGCCCAGCCTTTCCGGGAATCTCTTTCTCGTCCTCGCGCTCCACTTTTTGGAGAATTTCTTGAACAATTGGCAGCGGCCCGTAAATCCTGTGCCAGAGCGCTATCATCGCGCCGATGAAAAATATTCCTGCAATTGAAATCAATGCGGATTCTTTCGGCATGAAAATGAAAAGCGCCGCGAAGAATGCTCCGCCAACGATGTGGATTCCCTGCCTAAGAAGTTCCCAGTTCATTGCATTCCCTTCCTCACGATTTTTTCGATGCGCATCAGAGATTTTTTGTTGTTAAATATTTTGATTGTTTTTTCCAACTGCTGCGCTTTTTTGTTTTTCATTTTTCTGATTGCTTTTGTGAGCAGCGGCAGGCATCGCACCACATTATCCACTATCGTAATATTTGCCTTGCGGCTTGTCCTGCTCATCGGGTTCAAATCAATCGCAATGACTTTTTTTCCCGCGCGGCGCAAAAATCCCGTCCTGTCCCCGTCCTCTATCATCACAAGCACTGCATCAGCCGAATAGATGCCGGCTCCGTGCACAAGCGCGCGCTTGGATTCCAATCCGCGGATTTTCCTGTCAGGCTTCCCCGCGAGGATTTTCATTCCAAGCTTTGCAAACTCCTTTTCCATGAGCTTCGTGCGCCGCTCCGTCCTGTAAAAGAGGTTCGCTTCAATCCGCGCAGGAATCGCTTTTGCAAGCGCGGCAATTTCCGGCGCGCACAGCGCCGCAGCATTCCCGTTCACTGAAATGACAGGCCTGCGCGCGAGAAGCAGCAGTGCCGCAGCCGCACGGATTGCTTTTTTGGCTTCAGGCGCAGTCCTCTCCCCGATTAAGTAATCAAACGCCTCGCCGCGGCCCTGCGCAATCATTCCCGCGGCTGCCACGACGCCTTTAGCAAAACCTTCCTCGATTCTCCTTCTCTCCTGCAGTGATTTGAATCTCGGGTGGCTTTTCGGAATGTTCACAGTGTTCCAGCCCCCTTCAGAGCGATTTTCGCAACCATTGTCCTTTTGCAGTATTTCTTGAGTTCTTTCTCCGTTTCGCGCGGCGCGCTTGTCGGGATGAATGCCGTTTCCCCGAGCATTGACATGCTCGCGCCGTCGATTTCACCTATTATCTTCAATATTTTTTTTGTCGCCAGCCCTGTTTCAACCGTGAATATCCTCGAAAGCCCCGTGAAGCATTCCATGTTCTTGTTTTCGTGCATCTCTTCAATGCACCACAATCCCGCGCGGTTGATTTTCTTCTTCCACGCGGCGCTCCTGATGATTTTTTTTGTTTTTATCGGGTTGAAAAAGCCCAGCACAACATATTTCTCCTTGCACTTTATCCGCTCCGCGGCCTTTGACGGGTACGGCTTTTTGCCCATCAGCAAACCCGCATAATTTTCGGCGATTACGTCACCGAGGCCGGTTCCGCAATTTATTTCCGCCTCCTTGGCAATCTCAGTAATCTGCGCTCTGCCCATCTTTGTTTTGAAAAGCTTGTTGAGCGCGAGAGCGAGGCTCAGCGCCCCCGCCCCAGAAATTCCTAGCCCATAACCTATGGGGAATTTTGTTCTGTGCATAACCTTCACTTTTCCCGCAGCGCGCGTTTTTTTCCTGAAAATCCTGAGCACTTCCTTCGACACGGGCAAATTTTCCTTGGTCCCGTTCATCAAAAATTCGTCTTTTTCGGATTCGCGCACCTCTGTTTCCATGCCTTCAGCGATGTTGATTCCGGCGCCGGTTGAGCCGTTCCCGTAAATCACAAAAAAGCCGGTTATGTGGCCGGGGCTTTGCGCTGTTGCTTTCATAAACAAAAACAAACCCAAAAACTATTAAAACATCCTTTACGGTTATATCTCTATGGGAAAACCTCTAACTTGGGATTTGCTAGTGCATCCTTTTTTTAGCTTGGCTTATGCGAAAACTGACTCTTCTCGCCCTATCGATAAACCGCTAAAAAGGCGACTGCTCAAAAACTCCATGATACTCTATGCGATTTGGAAACATAGAATTGAATTTTTATCCTCTCATTCGGATAGGGGGCTTATAATTTTGAGTCCTGCTTTCAATACTCAACTTGGCTGGTTAAACTTAAAGGGTTTTCATGAAAATGCTGCTGTGGCTGAACAAGGAGAAAGGCTTTGCGACAATCTAAAATCTTTTGCCATCAAAAAACTTGGACACGAAAGATGCGCAATTGCGCGAAGTGGTATTGGCATTGAGCTTTCTCTAAGCACAGTTATCCATGAAGAAGGGTTATTGGTGGGAAATTCAACCGGCGTTGTAATGGGAGAATATACTGATAAATGTGTCCAAGCAGCGGCCAGCCATTTTTCAAAACTTACAGGGCAAAAGCTTAGGATTGCAATGACAAAAGGTGTCGGTTCTGCCGACTATAAAAGAAATATCTTATCTGGTTTGGCAACTTTGCAAAAGAGGGCAAACGAGCGAAGAAAAAAAATAAGAGCTCTAAAAACAAAAAAAGCTCAATAGTTCACTTCCGCTTGCACACAATCATCGCATGCTCTTTCTCGAACGGCGCGAGGTCGATTACTTCAAGTATCTCAAACTCGTTCTCAAGCTTTTTCCTCTCTTCCTCGACAACTTTCTCGAAGGAATCGCTCGCGCTGATTGACCTCACTTTTATTGCGAGGTATCCGAATCCGCCAGCCTTGAGGTATGTGCGCGCGTTCTTGAGGAATATATCGGCCTGGTTCTTCTGGCTGACATCCTGCACAAGCGCATCAATGGAAAAGCTGGCTATGTATTCCTTGTATGTCATCGGCTGCGACGCATCGGAAAGTATCGGGACAATGTTCTTCCGCTCCTCGCAGAGGTAAACGAATTTCCTCATGCTGCGCGCGCTGATGTCCACCCCGAAAATCATCCCGTTCGGGCCGACAACGTCGCTCAGGTGCGAAATTGTCGTGCCTTCCGCGGCTCCAAGATAGAGCACCTTCGAGCCTGGCTTTATTTCGAGCGACGCCAGGCCTTTCCTGATTGCCGCGCCGATTTTGGAGCGGTTCGGGTCCCACATCCTGTATTCAGCGCCTTCGAACTTAAGCAGCTCCTCCGCGTACACCCTGACTCCGGGAACCATGTTGCGCGTGGCTAGTTTCCCGTTGATGTCGAATACGCCGGGGCTCATTTCCTGGACTTTGAAACCCATGGCTTTCCACCTTTATGGGCTGGCCCGCCCTTTTCCTTCCCGAAGCCGCGCCTTTTGTTTCCCCTGAATCCGCCGCTGCGCTCTCCGCTTCCGAATCCTGAATCAGAACCCTTGCGCCTGAAAGGCTTTCCAAACCCACCCGTTCGCGGCCTGTCGCGTTCCGCGCCGCGCCCGAACCCGCCTTCCCTTCTGGGAGGCCTGCCTTCACCGTAGCCGCGGCTCCCATATCCGCCTTCACGCGGCCTTGAAAATGCGCCTGCCCCTTCCCCGCGTGGCCTGTTCCTGTTTCCAAAACCCCCTTCCCTGTTGAATGGCCTGAACGGCCTTCCTTCCCCTGCGCCTTCGCGGCGCGGTGTTTTCTCGCTCCATGTCCTGTGGCCGGGGCCGTTCCTTGGCGCAAACTTCGGCTTTGAGAACCCGCCATGGCTCGGCCTGAATGGGGTGTCCTCGGCCCTTCTTCCGCCTTCTCTTGCGCGAAAAGGCTTTCTTCCACCACCGAAGCTCCCGCGCCCTCTTTGCCCTCTCCTCGGCGAGAAGCGCGCCGCATCCATGTCAAATGGCTGTATGGCTTCGCCATGGCTGTCCTGCCTCGCATGCCCGCCTTCGCGCCTCGCATGCCCGCCTTCGCCATAGCCGCTGTTCCCATGCCCGCCTTCGCGGCCTAATTGCCGTTCACTTTTCACCGCAAATTCCTTTCGCGGCTGCGGCTTCCTTTCAGCCCTGAAAATTTCCGGCCTCCCCATTTCGCCGCGCTGCGGTGCATCATAATTTTTTTCATGGGCGCTCCCGAGCGAGGCGCTCCTTTCATCAAGCTTCTTCTTCAAGTCATCCGCATTGCTCGTGTTGCCGAAAAAATCCTTCCGTGCCGCTATTGCGAGCTTTGCCGCGAGGCTGCGCGCCATCTTCCCCTTGTTCTCCTGCGGGGTTGATTTCACCAGGGGGTGCTGGTAGAGGTAACCGTATTTGGGGCCTTTCACGCCGGTCTTGAAGTGCGCGAACAGCGCTTTCTCGGCGCCCACCATCTGTATTGCCGATGCCGCCAAAAATGCGAGCTTCTTCTTCCCTCCGACCTTTGCCAATATTTTTGCGCCGATGACCGCGCCTGCCAATTCCGAGAAATTCGGCATTTCCCGCTTCATGGTATCCTCCAGATAGGCCGCGAGGTAATCCCTCTGCTGCCTCAGATTGAGGCAGTTGAGCGCGAGGGATTTCATTTCCTCCATGTCCTTTCCCGAAACCACCGAACCCATCGAGGCTCCTGCCGCCCGCGCAATTGCATCCGAGAGTTCCTTGTCATCCATGTTTTTTGAAACATTATCCGGGTTAAACCCGCCCCTGTCCCCGATTTTTGCCACGAGCTTCAGGTAAGAATCATTGTCCTTCACAAGGTCGTTCAGCTCGGGGAAATGCACCGAGTGCCATTCGCGCAGCTGCTCAATGAGCAGATTCGCAATTGGGTCGAGGTCCTCGAGGATGTTCACTGATTTGATTATGTGCACATCCGCGCCCTCGAATTTTTCCTGCACGCCGCGCTTCGCGGCGTCAATCATCTTTTTCCTCAGCTCTTCAATGCTGTCCATCTATACCATCGCCCCTATGATTTTTGCAAGCTCTGCCACCTTTACGCGCGACTGCTTCATGGAATCCCTTTCGCGCAGCGTGACCGTTCCGTCCTTCATCGTGTCATAATCAACCGTAATGCCGAATGGCGTTCCCGCGGCGTCCGAGCGGCTGTACCTCCGCCCGATGCTGCCCCCCTCGTCATAAACGCAAAGAAAGCCCTTCTGCAGCTCTTCATAAATTTCCCGCGCTTTTTCCGCGAGGCCGTCCTTTTTCACCAAAGGGTATACTCCAACCTGTATCGGCGCCATTGACGCCGGCAGGTGCAGCACCGTGCGCTTCTCGTCATCATGCCTTTCGTCATAAGCCATGTCGAGCAGCGCGAAGAACGGCCTGTCGACGCCGAACGCAATCTCTATTACGTGAGGGGTTTCCTCCTTGCCTTCAGCGTTGCGTGCGCTCAGCTTCTGCCCGCTGTGCTTCGAGTGCTGCTTCAAATCATAATCCGTGCGGTCGCTTATTCCGCAGACTTCCAGCCAGCCGAAGCTCCGCAGCTCCACTTCGAGGTCCCACGTGTCATCCGAATAGAACGCCCTCTCATCCGAGTGGTGCTGCCTCAATCTGATTTTTTCCTTCGGGATGCCGAATCCCAGGAACATTTTGTACGCGAGGTTCAGGTGCCACGCATACGCCCTGTTCTTCAGCACCTTTTTGTCAATCGCTTCCTGCAGTGTGATTTCCTCAGGCTTCGCGCCTTTCTTCTGCATTCCCTCCGTCCAGACAGGGATTTTTTCGTTCTCGGCTTCCCCGAACTTCTCCCAGTTTTTCTTCATTTCCGGGAACAGGAATGTCTGGCTCTCGGCCTGCGTGAATTCCCTGCACCTCAGGAGGTGCTGCCTCGGGCTTATTTCGTTCCTGAACGCTTTTCCAATTTGAAAAACCGCGAAAGGCAGTTTGTCCCTGAAGAATTCCATGTAGTTCTTGAAAGGCAGGTAGGTTGTTGTCGCGGTTTCCGGCCTGTTGTAGGCCTCGATGTTCAACCCGATTGTTGTTCGCATCATGAGGCTGTGCCTCTCGATTTTCAGCGCGAGCTTTTTTCCTGTCGGGGCTTTTATGTTTTTTTCCTTTATTTTTTTGAGCAGCTCCTCATCCTTCATGTGCCCGGCTTCAATGCCTATCGCTTCCTCGATGAGCTTGTCCGCGCGGTAGGATTCCTTCCCGTCTTCGGAAAGTATTACCGGGTCGCTGAACCCGTCAAGGTGGCCGGATGCTTTCCACACTGCGGCGGGTGTCACAATCGGGTATTCCATTTCATAGAAGCCCTGCGTGTTGAAGTGTTTCCTTATCACCGCCTCGATATTGTTTTTGAGCCTTTTCCCAAGCGGGCCGTATGCGTAAAACCCTGAAATGCCCCCGTATATCTCCGGTTCGGGGCCGTATACATAGCCCTTTTCCTTGAGATAGGTCGTCAAAACCCCGGAAAAAGCGTCCTTTTCCGCCATTAAGACTTATTTAAAGGGAAAGGAATTAAAAGGGCTGGGAGCCCTGTTTTTTAAGAGCAAACAGCCCTTGCTGTTCGCACCGGCATTGAGGTCACCAATCCTTTATATCCTTAAAAATTGAAAATATTGCCGCGGAAGCATAGCCCGGTTTTGCCGTCGATTCGTAATCGACAGGTCGAGGGTTCAAATCCCTCCCGCGGCTTTTTGGTGGCCTCACCCCGCCGGCGCCTTTGCCTTGATTATCGCCTGCGCCTCGATGTCCTGCCTTCCGCCGACAGGGCTGTCATAGAACACGCCTACCCTGCAGTTCACTATCTGCGCGTCCGGGGCCGAATCCGGCACTGAAATGACATAAGGTATGGATTTCACCTTTCCTTTCTCGAGCGAGTCGAACGAGTATTCTGTTTTGCCGCTGTCAATGGTCAGCCAGCTGCTTCCGAGAGAGGTGCATTGCACGCGCACATCAAAGTTCGTGAGGAGCGTTTCCCCGCTGTTCTTGATGTCAAGGAAGTTCGTGGTTTCAGGGTAGCCGGCATCGGTTTTCGTTACCGTCACTATTTCGGCAAGCCCGGATATTGCCACCGTGGCCTTGGGCTTCAATACCACCAGCTTGAAATCAACATTCTTTGAGAACACCGAAGTCGAGGCGGCAATGACCCCGTCGACAGTGAAGCTGTCCTTCCCGGCCCCGAATTTTGTTGTTGCGGGAACATCGAGCGTCAGCACTATCGAGTCCTCGGATTTCTTTGCAACGCTCATCGACGCTTCCGGAGTGAATTTGAACCATTTCTGCACATCCTCGACCCTGCCCGCCCCTGCCTGCGTGACCTTCACCGAAAGGCCCACATTTTCCAGTGCGGTTTCGGCATCATTCCGCAGCTTCACAGGCTTCTCGACATGGTCGCCAGGCTTCACGTTGCCGTAATCCAGCCTATCCGCCGCGCCGCCTATGGTTAGCTTGACGCTCTTGGCGCTGAACTGGGCCAGCGAATATTTTCCCTGCACCGTGGCCTTTGAGGAACTTAATCCAGCGATCCTTATTGTGCCGCTCTTGTTTTCCCCGATGGCGCTTTTCTCGGGTGTTTCCTTGACCGTTATCTTTACCTTTATTTCATTCTGCCCGGGCCCGGCATTCAGGGGCTTGTCATATTGCAGGCTCATCGCGCTTTTCGCGTCGCCTTCAAGGACAAGCTCCGCAGTTGTCGGTTCCCCGCCATTGTTTGTGATTGTCAGTGCGAGCTCCTTTTCCTCGCCTGTCGCGAAAGCCGCGGGAAAGCTTCCTGAAAGCTCCAAGTCCTTGTCAATGTCGAGCTTCTGCGCCACAGGCCCTGATTCTGCAACCGTGAAGCTTTTTCCGCGCAGCGCCTTGTAGCCGTCGGCCTGTATGTCCATTTTGTATGCGCCCATGCGCAGCGTGAGCGAATCCCCGGATGAAATCCTCTTTATCTCGTTGCCGCCGGCATCCAGGACCCTTACAACCGCGCCGTCAATGGGCTTGCCTTCTGTGTCCGTAACCTCAAACGCAACCGCCTTCATGCTGCCGATGAAGAAATCATAAACAAGGAACAGCACAACAATGCAGGCGATTCCCGCGACAATCGGTTTCCAGTTCGCCTTGATGAAATCGAGCGCCTGCCCGCCTATTTCCGCCGCGCCGCCCGCCGGGCTTTCGTCATATTCCTGTTGCCCTCCCGGGCTGCCGTACTTGTCGTACATCCGCTTGAATAATATTGGAACCTATATAAAGCGGTTTCGCCCTATAATTATTTCCATGAAGATTGCGCTGGTTTCCTCGAAGCACTCGGACATCAATCCGCTGCCGCTGATTGCCAAAAACCTGGTAAGGAAAATCGCGGGTGTTCAGGTTGTGCAAAAAATGGCTTTATCCAACCTCGACATTCCCGCGGTTTTGTCCTCGCTCAAGGGCTGCGACCTCATTGTTGTGGCTCTTTATTACCATGACGAAACCCTCGATGTGAAGGTTGCGATGGAGAAGCTTGTCGACCTCGATTTGAAGGGCCAGCAAACAATGAAGTTCATCGAGCTTTCGGAAAACCACGCGGAAAGGGGCGAGGCGAAGAGGATTTACCGTGCAATCCTCGAGAAGCTTTTCGGGATAAAGGCGCCGGAAGAAAAGGGATAAGCCGGCTATCGCGGTTTTGAATGCGTTCTTCATTTCGCTTTCTTTGCCTTTGTTTTGAATTTCGCGCGCACAGTAGCGTGCTTGTGCAGCGCCTTGTTTATGAGCCTGAGCCTGTCTTCCTCGGCCTCGAGCTTCGCCATTTTTTTCTCGCGCGACGAAACCATTTCCTGCAGGTGCGTGATTGTCCGGTTCCTCGCGGCGAGCTCGCGCCGCAATTCCGAAATTTCGCGCGAGAACCTGTCTTCCAGCGAGTTCCTGAGCGTGAGCTTCTCCTCCTGGAGGCCGAGCAGCTCCTTTGAATACGTGTTCCTGAGCTGTATCGTTTCATGCTCGATTTCTATGAGCATCCTCTTCGCGTAATCGCGCTCCTTCTTCAGCATCGTCATCAGCTCGAAGGTTTTGCCGAGCACCTGCGACTCAAGCTCCTCGACGCCGAGCATCCTTTCCTCGAGCTCCGCAAGCTTGGCCTCGGATTGAAGAATGCTGTCCTTTGTTCCGTCGAACTGCTTCCTGAGCAGCGCGGTTTTTGCCTCGAGCTTGCGAGAAACCTCGTTCAGCGAGTTCTCGATTTCCACCGATGAATCCTTTTCCGCGAGCCCGAGGAACGATTGCTTCCGCGTTTCCTCGTATTTTACCCTCAAATCCTCTAGCTCCGTTTCCTTCTTTTCGAGCAGCTCAAGTATGTTCCTCTGCGCCCCCCGAGTATTCCCTGTCGGGTCGCGCTTCCTGCCGAAAACAGCGATGCGCTCGATTGCATAAGTGCTCCTGAGGAGCATTGAAAGGACCTTCTGCTCCAAATCCGAGTAGAGCGCGGGCGTTGTGACAGATTCCGCCATCGCATTTATCCCCTGCGCCTTTTCGCTGTCCAGGCGCTCTGTCTCCATCTGCGCGTTGCGCTTCAGGACGGTTATGAGCTGGTTGATTTCCCTGCAGTGCTCCGCAATGTCCGGCTTCTGCGCCTGGCCGCTCCTGTCGATTTCGGTGCGGCCCATCTGGAAGAGCGAGTGCAGCTCCTCCAATCCTGGGATGACTCCCGCAAGCATGTTCACAAACGCGGGCCTTGATAGGTTCGCCCACTGGCGCGCCGTGGCCTTTTCCCTTATATCCGAGATTTGCTTCTCGATTTTCCCGCATGTCACGCTCAGCTCAGGCATGCCTAAATTGGGGTTATTCTGGTATTTAAGGCTGCCCAATGCCTTCGGCTTTTCCGCAATCCATGTCTTTTAAATCCTTTCAACCCAGGGTTTTTCCATGATTGTGGGCGTTGTCGGCAAGCCTTCCTCGGGCAAGAGCACTTTCTTCAATGCCGCGACAATGCAGGACGTGCCAATGGCCGCATACCCATTCACCACGATTGAAGCGAACAAGGCCGTCGGCTTTGTCCGAGTGGAGTGCGTTGACAAGGATTTCAATGTGCAGTGCAACCCGCGCACCGGCTTCTGCCACAACCACGTGCGCTTCGTTCCCATTGAGCTGGTTGATGTCGCAGGTTTGGTTCCGGGCGCGCATGAGGGCAAGGGAATGGGGAACCAGTTCCTCTCGGATTTGTCGCGCGCCGACATGCTTGTCCATGTTGTCGATGCGAGCGGCTCCACGAATGAAAAGGGCGAAGCCGTGGCAATGGGCTCGCACGACCCTGCAACCGACATAGAGTTCCTTGAGGAGGAAATTGATTTGTGGTTCCTCGGCATAATCGAGAAGAACTGGCGCAAATTCGCGGGCGTTCCTGTAGAATCCAAGGCAAAGCTAGTTACGGCAATGGCGCAGAACCTCTCAGGTGTCGGGGCAACCGAGGCCCAGATTGACGCCGCCCTGCTGGAGCTCAATCTCACCGACAAGAAGCTCCAGTTCTGGAGCGAGGGCGAGAAAAAATCCTTTGCGAAGAAGTTCCGCGAGCACTCGAAGCCAATCGTAATTGCCGCCAACAAGGCCGACATGCCGAACGCCAGGCAAAATGTCGAGCGCCTGAAGCAAAAATTCCCCGATAAGATAATCATCCCGTGCAGCGGGATTGCCGAGCTTACATTGAAGCGCGCGGCGAAGGACGGCTCGGTTGATTATGTGCAGGGCGCAAAATCGTTTGAGGTGAAAAAGGAACTGAGCGAAAAGCAGAAGCAGGGGCTTGATTATATCCAGAGCCACGTGTTGGGTGTTTTCGGCACAACCGGCGTGCAGGAAGTCCTCGAAACAGCCGTCTTCGATGTGCTGAAATACATTGCCGTTTTCCCCGGCGGCACGAAAAAGCTTTCGGACCAGTTCGGCAACGTTCTTCCTGACGTTTTCCTAATGCCCCCGCATTCGACCGCGCACGATTTCGCGTACAGGCTCCACACGGATTTCGGCGACAAGTTCATCAAGGCGATTAATGTCAAGACCCGCCAGCTCATCGGCAAGGAGCACGAGCTGCAGAACCGCGACGTGGTTGAAATAGTGCACGGGAACTGAAGCCACAATAATATTATCTTCTCTAATGGTTTTCATTGGTATGATGCCACAAAGCCCAGCCACGCCATTGCCCCGACCGCCGCGCCTTCAACGGCTCCCGTTGCGCCGACCATCTTGATGAATGCGCCGAGCACATAAGCCGAGACCGCTGCAGTAATCAATCCCGCAGCCGCCGCCTTGGGCATCTCCTTCTTGCCGCCGCCCATGTCCTCCTGCTTCATTCCGGTAAGCTTCGACCACTTCTTCCCGAAGAGCGGGCCGTACCAAATCATTCCCAATATCATGCACGCCACCGCAGAAACCGCGACAGCGGCAAGATTAACGTTTACAGCTGCAATCATTGAATTGTCCACCCCACACGCCCCCAAGGGTTCAGCTCGACCATGGTTAAATCCATTAAAAAGCGTTTGTTGCCGTTAATTTTAGTCAACAGCCCCGTCGTCTAGTGGCCAAGGATGTCAGGCTTTGGACCTGAATACCCCGGTTCGAATCCGGGCGGGGCTAGTTTTTCGCCTGAGAGCCTTTAAAAGCATTTGCGGGCAGAATTCAATTTCTTTGGATCCGTAGCTTAGCCTGATTGGAGCAGCCGACTGATAATCGGCAGGTCGGCGGTTTAAATCCGCCCGGATCCACCATTAACTACTCTTAGAAGTAATTTATTTTTTGGGATTCCGCAGAATCAGGGTTTCCCCTTTGGGAAACTTTTGTTTGATAATGGAAACTCATTTCTATCACCTCCAGCGCGGAAACGAGGAGCGGTGGATATGAACTGCAAAAGAAAACTAAAATAAAGATAGCTAGCATTATATCTTCGGTTCAAATGTGCTTCCCGAAAATCACTGTCGCGCTGGCCACGCTTCTGGCAATTTCCTTCCTCCTCCTTTCCTCGAACGCGCTTTTCCCCAAACCCGAGAACCTCGCGGATTTCGGCTTCTCGCTCAGCAAGCCGCAAAATATTGTTTTTTTCAATTTCATCCACGTGGATTATTCGCACCTGATTTTCAACCTCTCCGCCCTTCTTGCAGGCGGAATCATTGTTGAATCCGTGCTGAGGCGCCGCGACCTGCTGGCGCTGTTTTTCGCGGGCTCCGCTTTTTCAGCGCTGGCTTTCGTTCTGATTAACCCCAAGTTCGCTGTTGTGGGGAGCAGCGCGGGGGCGACTTCGCTTCTGGCGGCGGCATTCACCGTTGACACGAAAAGAACAGTGCTCGCCGCGGCTTGTCTAATGCTGCTCGCGTTTGGGCTTGTCTCTGCGGGAAATTATTATGTCTATTCAACTTCGAAAAAGCTGGATACCGAAATAAAGGGGCTCGAAGCCGCGAAGCAGCAGGCTCTGAAGGAGCAGAATTATGAGCAGGCCCAAGAGGCACAGCAGCAGATTTCATTGAAGCAAGCGCAGGCAGAGGAACTCCAGCAAGGCATTGAGGCAAAGAAGGAGATTCCCCCGAACTTCGAGATTCACTTGTTATCCTCGCTCTTCGGCGTTTTGTATGTGTGGCTGTTCTGCCGCAAAGAATTGGCGATGAATGCAAAAGCGGTTTTCCAAAGCATTAAAGAAAAATCGTGAACTCAGGCACTTTTCTTTTTCCTCAAGATTTTTCTTTTCGTGCCAACGAAAAGAAAAAGCTTGGGCTAAATCTCTTCCCATACCTCAACGAAGTTCTCCACTCCGAGTTCCGCTTCGGAAGCACGGATTGTCGGTCTGCGACCGGCAGGTGCTCGCTTCGCTCGCAGCTAAATTTCTTCCCACACTTCGACGAAATTGTCCACCACTTCATCAAGGAAGCTGCGCTTATACGCGACAAGGATGT
>CAYJRH010000016.1:0-18168 GCA_964372565.1 uncultured archaeon | reverse complement strand
CCAAAATCAACGATTTTCCCTTCCTTGACGCGCACACCCTCCTTCTTCAGCAGCGCGATTTTCTTTTCCACGCCGAAGGCAAACCCGGAGATTTTTCCGCTGCTTGCAACAACGCGGTGGCACGGCACTGCTGGCGCACGCGGGTTTGCATTGCAGGCATTGCCGACGGCCCTCGCGGCTTTTGGGTTGCGCAGCGCGCGGGCGATTTCCCTGTAAGTGCTGACTTTCCCGCGCGGAATCCGTGAGATTTTTTTCCACACAGAATCATTGAACCTTGTTTTGCCAGCGCTCAAACGCTCACCCGAGGGCGAGTAATGCCAGCATCACGCCGATGCCGGCAAGGAACCAAAAGAGCTGCTTAATGGATTCCGGCAGTTCGGGCTCTTTATGCAGCTCCGGTATGAGGTCAGAGCCCGCAATGTAGATGAATGTGCCTGCAGCAAACGGAAGCATGAATGAAATAAGCCCTTCGGCAACCGAGCCTATGAGCAGCGCCACTATTGCGCCCAGCACGGCCGAAAGCGCAACAAGGAAATTCATAAGCAGGGCTTTCCTGCGCGTGAATCCTCCGTGAAGCAGCACGCCGAAGTCACCGATTTCCTGCGGAATTTCATGGAAAACCACTGCGAGCGTTGTTGCTATCCCTATAGGAATGCTTGCCATATAGCTCGCCCCGATGATAAGGCCGTCGATGAAATTGTGGAATACATCCCCCACAAGGTTCATGAACGCGACAGGGTGCGGGTGGTCATGCGTTGTGGGCAGGTGGCAGTGCCTCCATCGGATGATTTTTTCAACAATGAATGAAAAGACGATTCCGGAAAGTACATAAAGTGCGAGAGTTGCAGTGAATCCCGTCCTTTCCGCCGCTTCTGGCAGCAGGTGAATGAACACGTCGCCAAACAGGGCGCCGGCTGAGAAGCTGACCATATAAATCAGGAATTTCTTCGGGTTTGCGCTTTTTACGGGGTAAAAAAACAATCCAACCAGCGAAACAACGCTAACCAATATGACGCTTCCAATGGCATAAGCCCATGATTCCATGAACCTAAGTGCGCGGGTTAACGGTTTTAAACCCGATTGTTGAAGATTATAAAAATTTGCAGGCCCTGCTTATTCTACAATGATTTGCCCGAACTTTGAGGGGTCGCTGTGGCCGTGGTAGAACCATGTGCCTTTTTCATTGAATGTGAATGACCAGCTTTGGCCAGGGGCGATGTTGCGGCAGGAATCGAAAATCGTTCCCTCCTCCCTTGTTCCGCATTTGGTAATGCTTGAGCCATAGGGTAATCTTCGTGTGTCGGGTGCTTTGCCGAGGCAGGCCACCTTGGAGTTGAACCCGTGTTTTCCCATTTCACGGGGCCCCCATGCTTTATTGTGGCCTTTTGATTCGAAAACCCGGAATCCGTGATTTCGACAGTCTACTCCCTTGGCAACCCTGGCCCAATATCCTTGCTCGGGGCAGTAAGTTCGCCTGCTGGCAAATTGTTTGCAGGCTGGGAAGACGCCTGCTGGGCGCAGCCGCTCAATAAAACGGCTATGGCAGCCAGCGCCAAAGCAATCGTAATAAAATCGGATTTCATGGAAGTATCATACCGTGATTTCACTTTTAAGTGATTTGGTTCAATGGGAGGCCGCCTGAATGAAAGCAAAAATCGAGTCCAAGAACGCGCCCAAGCCGATTGCGCCTTACTCGCAGGCAATCCGCGCAGGCGATTTCCTCTTCATTTCGGGGCATGTCGGCAACGACCCTGCAACGGGAAAGATAGTGGAAGGCGGGGTTGAAGCGCAAACCAAAAGAGTGCTCGATACTCTTGGGGCGATTCTCAGGGAGGCGGGTTTGGGCTTCGGAAACGTAATAAAATGCGAGATTTACCTCAAGGACATCAATGATTTCAAGGCGGTTAATGGGATTTACGGCGCATTCTTCCAGCAAGAGCCCAAGCCCGCGAGGCAGACAATGCAGGTCGCCGCGCTGCCTTTGGGCGCGCTGATTGAAATGTCATGCGTGGCGTATGCAGGTAAATAAGGCTCACTCCCCCCAGACTTGCACCGGGGTTAGTCCTCGTGTTCAAGCGTTTTAGAAGATTTCTTCGATTCTTTATGCGGTTTGCATTTCATCTGAATTACCCAAATATTCTTTTGCAGTTGTTATTTTTATTCCTTTAAATTCTTTTATTACGAGTAAATGTTTGTCTCCACTTATGATAAACTTTGCTTTTGCTTCAACTGCCGCATCAATGAATTTGTTATCAGAAGAATGCTCTACAACAGTATGCTTTACTTTTGGTTCTGTTAATTTTGAGTGAATTAAATATTGTTCAAGAATGAATCGCCTCTCTTCTTTTAGCGTTCTCTTTGTTATCTCTTCACGACTTAGGACTTCGCTAATTTCTTTAATTATCTCAGTGGTTGTATAATTTTCCACTTCTTCACTGATTATTAATTTGAATAATTTTGCGGGTTCTCCACGCTTTGCTATCAAAGTAGATACAACCATGTTTGTATCGAGAACAATTTTATCTGACTTTGTGAACAATGGCATTTATTTCATCCTCTGTCAGTTTGCCTTTAATTCTTGCCCTTATTTTGTCCAATTCTGCCAATGCCACTTTTTTGTCCAACTTTTTCAATATTATAGTGTCAGCATTCAGCGGCATCACAGTAAAAAGAGTGTTTTCAGTGCTTCGAGTAAATTCCCTTACTTCTTTAGGGATTATTATCTGCCCTTTTGTAGACATTTTGGTTGTCTCAACTATTCCTTGCATTAAACCACCAATAATACCAGAAACCAACCAATATTTAACACTTTCTTACAAGTAAGATTGAGCGTTTTTGAGAGAAAAAGAACAAATCCCCCTTAGTTGGACTTGCACCGGGGGTATCCCGGTTTCCGCACCAGAAGGTTTCTTCTTCATGGGGTTTTTTATAATACTTTCTTGCCCAATATATCTAACCTCATTTTAGGTGTTTTCATGGCAGAGAACCTCCTCAACAAAGTGTGGCGCCTCCACGAGGCGCGGAAGCTCCCAAATGGCGACAGCCAATTATTCATCGGGCTGCATTTGATTCATGAGGTCACAAGCCCGCAGGCCTTCCAGATGCTCCGCGAGCAAAACCTTAAAGTTGCCTTTCCCGAAAGGACGGTTGCCACTGTCGACCACATCGTGCCAACCTTGAGCCAGCAAAGGCCATTCTCCGATATCATGGCCGAGCACATGATGGTTGCGCTCGAAAAGAATGCCAAGGAGTTCGGCATCCGTTTTTTCGGGACGGACTCCGGCAAGCAGGGCATTGTCCATGTAATCGGGCCGGAGCTCGGCCTGACGCAGCCAGGCATGACGATTGCGTGCGGCGATTCGCACACAAGCACGCACGGCGCGTTCGGCGCCGTGGCATTCGGAATCGGCACGACGCAGGTGCGGGATGTGCTCGCTTCGCAGTGCCTCGCGATTTCAAAGCCGAAGGTAAGGAAGGTCGAAGTTTCCGGGAAATTGGGGAAAGGCATTTACTCAAAGGACGTCATCCTCAAAATTATCCAGCAGCTCGGCGTGAACGGCGGCATTGGCTTTGGCTATGAATACGCGGGCGAGGCGTTCGAGAACATGGGCATGGAGGAGCGCATGAGCGTGTGCAACATGAGCATCGAGGGCGGCGCGCGCGTCGGCTATGTAAATCCGGACAAGAAAACATTTGATTATATCGAGGGAAGGGAATTCGCGCCGAAGGGAGAGGCATTCGGGCGCGCCGTGCAATGGTGGAAAGGCATTGCATCCGACAAAAATGCGAAGTATGACGATGTTTACCCGATGGACGTTTCAAGGCTCGCGCCGATGGTCTCATGGGGAATCAACCCCGGCCAGTCGGTTTCAGTCGAGGATAACATACCCGACCCAAGGGATTTGCCGCAGCAGCAGGTTCAGGTCGGCAAGGAAGCCATTGAGCACATGGGCCTTGAGCCCGGTGCGCCGATGGAAGGCACGAAAATAGACGTCGCGTTCATCGGCTCATGCACCAACTCGCGAATCTCGGATTTGCGCGAGGCCGCGAAAATCGTGAAGGGCAAAAAAGTCGCGCAAAATGTGAAGGCGCTGGTTGTTCCCGGCTCGCAGCAGGTCGCCGCTCAGGCGGTGAAGGAGGGCCTCGATAAAATATTCACTTCTGCGGGGTTCGAGTGGCGCTTTGCAGGATGCTCAATGTGCCTTGCGATGAACCCCGATAAATTGTCCGGCAGGCAGGTATGCGCCTCATCCTCAAACAGGAACTTCAAGGGCAGGCAGGGCTCTGCAACAGGAAGGACCATGCTCATGAGCCCTGCAATGGTCGCCGCTGCGGCGATTTCCGGAAAGGTTGTCGATGTGCGCGGGGTGCTCGCTTGACAAAAATTTCGCAGATTGCCGGAAGGGGAATACCTGTCTGCGGCGACGATATAGACACCGACAGGATTATTCCCGCGCGGTACATGAAGGAAATCACTTTCGAGAACACCGGGAAATACGCATTCTTTGATGCGCGCTTCGATGCCGAAGGCAGGCCGAAAGGCCATCCATTTGACGACCCCAGATTCAAGGGCGGATCAATCTTGGTTGTGAACAGGAACTTCGGCTGCGGGTCGTCGCGCGAGCACGCGCCGCAGGCGCTCATGCGCTTCGGCATAAAGGCCATAATCGGCGAGAGCTTTGCCGAGATTTTCGCCGGCAACTGCCAATTGCTCGGGGTGCCATGCGTTACCGCGCAGCCCGAACAGGCAAGGGCATTGCAGGGTTTCATTGAAAAGGAAGATTCCAATGCAATGCTCAATATCAACATTGAAGAAAAAACATTGAGCTATGGCGACGAATCCATTTCAATAATAATCGCGGAAGGGAAGCGGAAGAACCTCCTTGAAGGGTCGTGGAACACCCTCGGGATGCTTGTTTCAGGGCTTCCAGAGGCGAAAAAAACCTCGGAAAAGCTTCCTTACATTTCGGGATTCAAATAACCCGTTGCAGCATTCAGTAAGGGTTAAATAGGCGGCTTTTCATTATTCTTTTATGGCAAAAGTGGAAATGCTGCGTCCGACAATTGCTTCATTGGCTCCCGCAAAAAGAGAGGCATTTTCAGTGAAGAAATTTCTTACCGCCCCTTTGAGGCAATTTTACATGTTCAGGAGGCCGAGCATAAGGCCTGTTTCCGCTGCCGACATGGTCATTAAGGCCAGGCAGAAATTAGGGCTGATTACCGCGGTCCAGGAGCCTTCATTGCGCGACCTGCAATCGAGAAGGGGCCATGAGGGGTATGACCAGGCAAGGGTGAGAGAACTTGAAACTGCAATCATTGAAAACAAGCGGCAGCTTTTGAAGGAAATAAATGACACGCTTTCCAGAATAAGTTTAAGGCTGGGGAACCTTACCTTAAGCGGCGCCGGCGCAAAAAAGAATACTTCCGAAATCGATAACCTAAAGGCCGCGCAGGCAGAGCTTCGCGCCATCAAGAAAAAGCTGTAGATATACTCACTTCTTCACAATCTCCGCAAACAGCGCCTTCGCCGCGAGCTGCGGTCCCTCGAATTCCATCCCCTTTATGCCGAGCTGCGCCCTTATTTCGCCGACATAAATCCCTTCATTGAACATCGCCCTGAAGAATTTTTCGGCAATCGGGTCGTGAAGCTTTTTCATCTGCGACGGGCCGAAAATGTTCGCGTAATAGGAGCGCGTGAGCCCCGATTCCTGCGTCGTGCCTTTTGCCATCCTCTTGCCCTCGCGGAACACTTCCATCGCGGATTCGGGGGCTGAAAACTTCCGCAGGTAAATGCCGCTGTCCGCCTTTTCATAGTTGTTCGCATAGAGGAAATAATCGACGTGCCAGCCGTGCAGGACCTCCTTCAATGTCGTTATGGGCACAACAACCCGCGCATTGGTTTTGTGGGGGCTCATGAAAATCGCCCGGTCGAGCTGGCCGAACGCGTACCCTGCTTCAAGGTCGTCGAGCCTGATGAACGCGCCTGTTTCCGTGCCGTATGCCAGGATTTTCCCGCCCTTCGCGAGCTCGAGCGAGCCCATGTCGTCAAAAACAATCTTGAGTTCCTTGAGGTTGGCCCCGCTGAGGACCCTGAACGCCTCGATGGATTCGCTCTTTCCGGCGCCAGAATCGCCGACAAAAATAATGTTCGCTTTCTCGCCGCTTTTCAAAGTTATGCGCACCATCGCGCCGTGGACAGGCATGCGGCCGCGCTTTATCATGATCGCGTTGTGGAGGGTGAGCATCATTTTCTTGATGTACCCGAAATATGCGAACTCGTCACCAAGGGGAATCGCCGCGACCATCATGCGGTTCTTTTCATCATCATAGAACACCGTCTTTTCCGGCGCATATTTTTCCAGGGAGCCGGGCGGAACGCCGTAAGCGTAAATCGCGTCGGGCTTCTTTTTCAAATCGGCCTCGCTGCAGAGCTCTAAAAGGTTCGATACCGACACCGAGAGGCCGGTGTAAGCCTCGTGGAAATAAAGGTGTATTATGAGGTCGCCGACTTTTGCGGGGAAGCACAGCCATTCATCCGCGCTGAATTTCACGCCTTCAAGCGGATTCGAATCAACAAGCGCGAATTCCCCCTTCCTCTTGTTCATCGGCGGGTCGATCAGCAGAGGCGGCTCGATAAGCGCCTGTGTAATCACGGGGATTTCGGCGAGCGCCCTGTAATCCGCGGGGATGTGCGTCTCCTTTACCTTTGCAATCACGCCCACCTGGCATCCCGCAGGCACCTGCCTGTAAATCAGCGGGTGCTCACCGGTAATGTTTTCCTGGATGTCGCGGTAAATCTTCCTCACATTGTGGTTGAGCTTCTCGATTGTGTCGTTGAATGTCCTGTACGGGCGCCTGTCAAGGCCCTCGATTTGCCCCGAATTGCCGTTTTGGGATGATGATAGGCACACAAGAAAGCGTTCATGGCCGCGCCAGTAGTTGTAGAATTCCTCCACAAGCCTGTCCAGAAGATAGGCGTCGGCAAAGAAACCCCCGAATTCCGGGTTCGACCTGAGGATTTCCTCCTTTGTGTTGTGGGACAGCAATCCCAGCAGCCTGAGCAGCATCCTCTCCTGATTGGCTTCCCCGATTTCCGGGAGGGCCTTCAAGAGCCCGGAATCGTTCTCCCTGAGCTTCCTGAGCAGATTCAAAAGCATTACCCTGAAAAGCTGGCTTTGTATGAGCTTGTCGGCGCTGTCCCAGTCCAAGGACGTTGTCCTTATGACAACCTGCTTTCCGTGGAAACCGACTTTAGTAGTAATCCAAATCCCCCAAAAATGAACATGCGTACTATTTTAATGGGTTGCGGGCCTCGGCATTCACTGCTGCCCAGGCATCCATTGCCGCCCCGGCCTTCATTGCGAGCTTAGGCATTCCTTGCTTTGGAAACCAGGTACATGTCCATCAGCACGCACGCAACCATCGCCTCCGCCACGGGAACCGCGCGCGGGCAGAGGCAGGGGTCGTGCCTTCCTTCAATCGCGATTTTTGTCTGCTTGCCCGAACGGTCGATTGTATTCTGCTCCTTCGCAATCGAGGACGCGGGCTTCACAGCCATCCTCACAACAATGTCATCGCCGTTGCTTATCCCGCCCGTCATGCCTCCTGCGTAGTTGGTCCTGAACCTCACCTTTCCATTCGAGGAGTAAATCTCGTCGTTGTGCCCGGAGCCGCGCATCCTTGCTGCTGCAAAGCCCGAGCCTATTTCAACTCCTTTCACGGCATTGATGCCCATCAGCGCTTCCGCCAGCTTGGAGCTGAGCTTGCAGTAAATCGGCTCGCCAAGGCCCGCAGGAACTCCTTCGGCAACAACTTCCACAACGCCCCCGACACTGTCGCCCTCTTCTTTTGCGGCGAGTACAGCCGCCTCCATTTTCTTTGCGGCGCCAAGGTCAGGGGCGCGCACGGAATTCTTTTCAATCACGGAGTAATCGGTTTTCTCGGCGCGGATGCCCGCGATTTCGCGGCTGAACCCCACGATTTTCATGCCTTTCGAAGCGAGGAACTTTTTGGCAATCGCCCCCGCGGCGACGCGCATCGCTGTTTCGCGCGCGGAGCTCCTTCCCCCTCCTTTGTAATCGCGGATCCCGAACTTCGCCTGATACGTGTAATCCGCGTGCCCGGGCCTGAACGCGTCCTTTATTTTGGAATAATCCTTGCCCTTTGCGTCCTCGTTGAAAATGAGCATTCCGATCGGGGCGCCTGTCGTTTTCCCTTCCGAAACCCCTGAAAGTATCTGAACCTTATCGGGTTCCGAGCGCGAGGTGGTTACAGCCGACTGCCCAGGTTTCCTCCTGTCAAGCTCCTTTTGGATATCGCTTTCATCAAGCTTCATGCCTGAGGGGCAACCGTCGACCACTACGCCAATCGCCTTGCCGTGGCTCTCCCCGAAAGTCGTGAACGTGAAAATTTTTCCGAACGTGTTGAAGCTCATGCAAACCAATCCTCCAAAAATAACTTTTTCATTTCAATGCCCCCAGCACAGCCTTCCGCATTTCCTTTTTCGGCGCGCTTTTTCCGGTGAAGAGCTCGAACGCGGCGTAGCCCTGCTCGAGGAGCATTTCAACCCCTGAAACGGTTTTGCACCCTCTTTTCCGCGCCTCTTTGAGCAGCCGCGTATGCGCGGGCTCGTAGACAATATCAAATACCACCATCCCCTTTTTGAGCAGTTTCGCACCGACAGGGATCTCGCTGGTGTTCGGCTTCATTCCAGCGGGAGATGCGTTTATGATTATGTCAAACCCTTCCAGTGAGCCGACGCCATCCGCATGGATGGCTTTCCCGCCGACCGCTGCCGCAAGCCCCTCTGCCCTGTCGATGTTCCTGTCGGCAACAGCGAGCTCCGCGCCCTCCTTCTTCATGTAATGCGCAATCGCCTTTCCCGCGCCGCCCGCCCCGAACAGGAGAATGCGCTTCCCGGAAATTTTTGTGGCCTTTTTCAGCGCGGCAACTGCGCCGATTCCGTCGGTGTTGTACCCTTTCAATATCCCGTTGCTGTTCACAACAGTGTTCACCGCGCCTATCCTTTGCGCCATTTCATCAAGCTCATCAACCATGCTGATTATTTCGCTTTTGAACGGCATAGTGACATTGAAGCCCGCCGCCCCCATGGAGCGGAGCCCGAGTACAGCCGCCTGCAGATTATCGGGCTCAAAAGCAAGGTAAGTGCAGTCCAGCTTTCTTGCTATGAAGCCGGCATTGTGCATTGCCGGCGACAAAGAATGCCTTGCCGGCTTCCCGAGAAGGCAATACATCCGAGTTTCTGGCCCGTTCACAGCAATGCCCTCATCTCATTTTCCATTTTCCTCAAATCCTCCACAGTCAGTTGCCCTTCCGCGCTCTCAAGGCCTTTTCCAAGCGATGCGAACGATGCGAATGCACCCACCAAACGGGAGAGCACGCGCGAATCCTTCCCATGCTCGCCCATGCAGAACGCAATCAGCTCAGTTTTATGCTTCTTCGCGTCCTTGAACAGCTCCAATACAATTCCATTGTCTCCGCGCTTGGACGCCATGGTCACGATTTTCACGACATGGGCCTTTTCCTTCGCCATTTTCGCGAGAAGCGAGGAAAGCTCCTTTTTCGAGGGCGTATGCGAGGCATAATGCTTCGACAGTATTATCCGCGCACCGTGCTTCCTAGCATAATCCGAAATTTTTTTCCGCAGCGCCGGCCCCATGCTAAATTCGACATCAATGTACTGTGCCCCAAGCCTTGCCGCTCCCATGAGGGCCTGGGCAGCGGCATTCCCGCTGCCGCCGAATTTTCCGCCTTCGCCGGCAGTCCTGCAGGTGCAGATGCATGGTTTCCTGCACGCGCGTATCAGCCTCTTCAGCTCAGCCTCGCCGAGCCTTGAAAAATAATCCAGCCGCAGCTCTATGCCATCGGCTTTGGAATTCGCCTGCGCTATCTGCGCCAACGCCTCTTTAACAGTTTTCGCAACAACAGGAGCAACTATCATCAGAACACCCCAGAGCCTCCATAACCTCATTGTCCTTTACTTCAACGCCATACCTTCCTTTTACCGAAACCATCTTGCCGATTGCCGAAGGAAGGGAGTAATATACTTTCCCCGAAACCGCTTTTTTATCCTTTCGTGTCGCCTCCAGCAACGCTTCCAAATCCCCTGTGATGGGGCCTATAGGCAGGCCAATCTTATGCAGCAGTTCCGCAATCCTTCCCGCTTCCGGATATTTCATGTAGCCCAGCCTGCAGGAAATCAGCGCCTCTGAAACCATGCCGATTGAAATCGCCTCGCCGTGGCTCAGCACCCTGTACTTCCCAAGCACCTCCAGCGCATGGCCGATTGTGTGCCCGTAGTTCACAACGCGCCTGTAATTCTGCTCGCGCTCATCCTTTTCGACGACGCGCGCCTTGAGCTCGCAGTTCCGCTTTATCACATATCCAATTTCTTTCGGCCTGAGCCCCATGATTTTCCCGAGATTTTTTTCCAGATAGGAAAAGAACCGCTTGTCGAATATCACCGCGTGCTTCACAACCTCGGCCATCCCATTGCGAATTTCATTTTTCGGCAGGCTCTTCAGGAATTCGGGGCAGATGTAAACCTTCTTCGGCTGTGCAAATGTTCCTGCACTGTTTTTCCCGTGGGCCAAATCAACGCCGGTTTTTCCGCCCACGCTCGAATCAACCATTGCAAGGAGCGTTGTCGGCACCTGCACAAAGCTGATTCCGCGCAAATATATCGACGCCGCAAATCCGGCAACATCGCCCACCACCCCGCCGCCGAGCGCAACAACGCAGCTTTTCCTGTCAAAGCCCTTTGCAAGCATCTCCTCAAGTATTTTGCCAACGGTTTCCATGCCTTTATTCGGCTCGCCTGCCGGAAAAACAACGATATCGGCGACGGCTCCTGCAGATTTGAACTGCGCAAGGGTCCTCTTCCCAAAAATCCTTGAGGCATTCGAATCAGTGATTATGCAATAGCTGTTCCCGAAACCGTCCTTCACAATCTGCCTGCCGAGAGAACTCGATTGCCCGCCCTTTATCACAATCTCATAGCCGCGGCCCGGCCCGTTTTTCAGCTTCACTTTCACTTTCATCGTCATAGCAGGCCCCTTGTGTTCAGCTCATCAATGATGTTTTGCACAGTCTCGTTTGGCGTGGCATCCGACGTGTCAAACCTCATCATTGCCGCCTCATCATACTTCTGTTTCCTTTCTGCGAGCAAATGCAATATCTCCTCAAAGCCCCTTTTGTCAGTCAGGCCAGGCCTGCTCCTGTCATTCCTTATCCTGATGTGGATGGTTTCCGGCCGCGCTTCGAGCAGTATTATTGTTGAATTCCTTTTAAGGCTATCAATGTTGCCCTTATCCAGCACAACGCCGCCCCCGCAGGCTATGCAAAGGTTTTCATTCAGCGAAAATTCCTTCACCGCGGCCTTTTCGAGCTCCCTGAACCCCTTTTCCCCGGCCTGCGCGAATATCTGCGGAATGGTTTTCTTCTCCTTTTTTGCAATCTCCCTGTCAATGTCCACAAACCTCATGTTCAGCCTTTTCGCGAGTTTCTTGCCGATGGTTGTTTTTCCCGTTCCCCTGAACCCGATTAGCGCAATGTTCATAAAATCCCGTTCCAAATCCATGCCCGCAAATCCATGCCCCGCATTCAGCCGCCATATGCCTTTCCAAGCTCCACGTAAAAATCGGGAAAGCTTTTGGAAACAGCTTCCGGCTCCATGATTTTTATTCCTGCAACCGCAAGCCCCATGACGGAAAACGCCATTGCAATCCTGTGGTCGGAGAACGTGTCGATAGCCGCGCCGCGGGGCCTTCCGCCAATAATCTTAAGTGAATCCCCGCTGGTTTTGACTTTTATTCCGCATGCCGAGAGATTCTTGGCAACACTTTCTATCCTGTTGCTTTCCTTTGCCGCAAGGTGCCCGATATTTTTTATTTCAGTGCTGCCGTCCGCGAACGCCGCGACAACAGCAAGTGTAGGAACTACATCAGGGCAATCTCCCATGTCGACATTCACACTGCGCAATTCGCCGCCCCCAATTTCGATGAAATCATCGCCGCACTTCACTTTGCACCCCATTTTTTTCAAGATATCAACCAATGCCTTATCGGCTTGCTTTGAGTGCGGGTTGAGGTTTTCAACTTTTGCCTTCCCGCCCGTTATCGCGGCAGCTGCAAAGAAATACGACGCGGAGCTGTAATCGCCCTCAATCTGATAAGTGCGGGCCTTGTACTCCTTTCCGCCCTGCACGAAAAATTCCTTGTAACCCCTGTTCACCGCAGCAACGCCGAAATATTTCATGCATTCCATTGTGATGTCAACATAGGGCTTTGATTTCAGCTCGCCATTCACCTTCACGTGCACGCCGTTTTTGCTGTATGGCGCCGAGACCAGAAGCCCGCTGAGAAACTGCGAGCTCTCCGAGCCTGAAACTGAGGTTCCTCCCCCGAGGAAATTCCCTCCATGCACGCGCGCAGGCAATTTCCCAGATTCAAGCTTGCACTCAACACCCAGCTGGCCGAGAGCATCGGCAATTTCCTTCACAGGCCGCTCTCTCATGCGCGCATCCCCGTCAATTAATGAAACGCCTTTTGCAAGCCCCGCGTAAGGCATAATGAAGCGCGTTGTAACCCCGGAATTTCCCGTGTGCACGGCTTTTTTCGGCGCAGTTGGCCTGCCCCCGACCCCTTTGACAGTGAAATCATCCCCGTCAAATTCAATTTCCGCGCCGAACTGCGAAAGCGCAGCCGCCGCGACTTTCTGGTCATCGGCGTTGAGCGCGCCTTTGAGCACGCTCTTCCCTTCGGCAAGGGATGATATGAACAGCGCCCGGAGCGTGTGAGCCTTGGAAGGCGGCGCGCTGAAAACCGCGTCTAGTTCCTTTACCGGCCTGATTTCAAGCGGCCTTTTTCCCAAAACCTTGCACCCTTGCGGGGTGCGAGGCCCCGCAAAGCATGGCTTTGCTCGGGAGGCCGGCGAAAAAGGGCGCGGGCCGCCTGCCTTTGAGGTTGCCTTGTTCATTTCATTGGCGCCGGTCATATGCGCGTCGCCCCCTTGATTGCGGAGCAAAATTCGCGGAGCTTTTTTATCATCGCGCTTTTGTTCCCGAGGTTTTTTTCTATCACAGCCTCAATGGCCGAGCCGACAATGACGCCGTCCGCGCCCGCGGAAATGATCTTTCGGGCGTGTTCGGGCCTTGATATGCCGAAGCCGACGCAAACCGGGAGCTTCCGCGGCCCGCGCATGGATTTGATTCTCCTCACCAATCCCAAGGCCATGGCACGCACCCCTGCCCTCTCGCCTGTAACCCCGAGAACGCCGACGGCGTAAACAAATCCGCGGCATTTTGCCAAAATTCTCCGCATCCTCCCCTTTCCTGTTGTCGGCGCAACGGTAAAAACCTGCTCCAATCCCGCTTTGCGGCACATCGCATTGAATTTTCCGCTTTCCTCAACAGGCATGTCCGCAATGAGAACAGCATCCACTCCTGCCTTCCTTGCGCCGCGGAGGAATTGTTCCTCGCCGTTGCTGTAAACAAGGTTGTAGTAAAGCAGTAACCCGATTGGCAGGGAAGGGTGTTTTTTCCTGATGTGCCTTATGAGCAAAAGGCATTTTTGCGGGGTGATTTTCGCCCTGAGCGCCCTCTCATCAGCGGCCTGGATTCTCTTGCCGTCCGCAATCGGGTCGGAGAAAGGGAAACCGAGCTCCAGCATGTCCGCGCCCTTGCCGAGGGCTTCAAGGATTTTTTTGGATGTGCTGAAATCCGGGTCGCCGAGAACCGCAAACGCGACAAACGCGCCCTCGCGCCTTGCGCGCAACTCGGCAAATCTTTTTTCAAACCTTTTCATATCTTCCGCCCCAAAAATTTCATAACGCTCTCCATGCCCTTTCCGAGTTCCGGCTCGGAAGGGCGGAGGGCTGTTCCATGAACAGCCCGTGCTTCGCAATCAACGTTCATTGAGATGCCTCATCACGCTCTCCATGTCCTTGTCGCCGCGCCCCGAAAGGTTTATCAGCAAAACATCCTTCTTCGAGCATTTCCGCCCATACTTCAGCGCGTACGCAATTGCGTGGCTGCTCTCAAGCGCGGGAATTATGCCTTCCTTCGCGGAAAGCAACATGAACGCGTCCACAGCCTCATCATCTGTGGCAGAATAATATTTCGCCCTCCCTATTTTCCTGAGGAAGGAATGCTCAGGCCCAACCGCGGAATAATCAAGGCCTGCAGAAATGGAATGCGTATTGTAAATCTGGCCGTCCGCATTCTGGAGCACATAGGTCTTTGTTCCATGAAGCACGCCGGGCCTTCCGAGCCTTGGGTCGGCGAACCTTGCCGCATGTTCACCGCCCTTAATTCCCCTGCCGCCGGCCTCAACCCCGATCAGCTCCACTTTCCTGTCCTTCAGAAACGCCTTGAATATGCCGATGGAATTGCTGCCGCCTCCCACGCAGGCGATTATTGCTTTTGGAAGCTTGCCCTCTGCCAGCAGAATCTGTTTTCGCGCTTCCTTCCCAATCACGCCCTGGAAATGCGCGACCATCGAAGGGTAAGGGTGGGGCCCGAGCACGGAGCCGAGGAGATAGTGCGTGCCGGAAACATTCGCTGTCCAGTCGCGCAGCGCCTCGTTTATTGCGTCCTTGAGCGTTGCCGAGCCGCTCTCAACAGGAAAGACTTCCGCCCCGGCCAGCCTCATCCTTTCGACATTCGGCCTCTGCCTTTCCATGTCCACAGTGCCCATGTAAACCCTGCACTTCAGCCCGAGCTTTGCGCACGCGATTGCCGCCGCGACGCCGTGCTGGCCCGCGCCTGTTTCGGCAATGATGCGCTTTTTTCCCATGTGCTTTGCGAGCAGTGCCTGGCCGACCGCGTTGTTTATTTTGTGCGCGCCGGTATGGCACAAATCCTCGCGCTTGAGATAAACGCGGCAGCCAATTTTTTGCGAAAGATGGCCGGCAAAAGTGAGCGGCGTCGGCCTCCCCACAAAATCCCTGAGAAGCGCGGAAAGCTCCGCGTTGAATTTCCTGTCCTTTTTGCATTTTGAAAACGCCGCATCGAGCTCCTGAACCGCAGGCATCAGTGTTTCGGGCACGAACTGCCCGCCATAAGCGCCAAAATAGCCCTTCATTTCACCACACCCCGCACGCTTTTCATGAAACCACGCATCTTTGAAAGGCTCTTCTTCCCCGGCTTTTCCTCAACGCCAGAGCACACATCGACCATGAAAGGCCTGAACTTCTTTATAATGCCTTTCACGTTTTGCGCGTTCAAACCCCCTGAAATCACAATCTGCTTTCCCGCCAATTTGCCCGAATCCGCGAGGTTTTCATCAAACCTTTTTCCCGTGCCGCCATAAAGCCCGCCTGAAGAAGAGTCCAGCATTACCATTCCCGTGGAATAATCGCCCGCATTGTCAAGCGACTGCCCGTTGCGCACATGCAGCACCTTTATGGAAGGCAATTTAAAGGAATTCACGTACTGCGGGCTCTCGTCGCCCGAGAATTGAACCATGCCAATGCCGGCCTCGCGGCAAATGATTTCCACGCGCTCGGCGCGCTCGTTCACAAACACGCCGCAAATTGCAGCCGAGCCGCGCACCGCATCCGCAATTTCCTTCGCTGCCTGCACATTCACAAAGCGCGGGCTCTTTTCATAAAAATTCAGGCCTATCACGTCGGCCCCGAGCTTCACCGCATTAATTGCATCTTCCACGCTTGTTGTCCCGCAGATTTTCACAAGCGTTTTCCCCGCCAGCTCCCTGAGTTTCGCCCTGGGCGAGGCCGCGGACATTATGGAAGTGCCTGCAAGAACGGCATCCGCCTTTCCCATCAAAGATTCAACCTGCGAAGAGGAAAAAATCGATGATTCCGCAACAATGATGCTTTTCCCGCGCCTGCCGGCCGGAATTGTCGGAATAAAGCGCGCAGCTTTCGAGGCATCCTCTTCCATTGTGATGAGGTTGCGGTTGTTTATGCCGATGATTTTTGCCCTGGACGCGAGCACGGTTTTCAGGCCTTCCTCATCAAAGCATTCGGCAAGCGCATCCATCCCAAGCTTGTCCGCAACTGCAATAAGCCTGTCAATCTCATCTTTGCCCAGAAGCCCCGCAATAAGCAGGATTGCGTCGGCGCCGGCCGCCCGCGCCTCATAAATCTGGTATTCATTTATGATGAAATCTTTTTGCAGTATCGGCTTTTTCGAGATTTTGCGGAATGCCTTTAGGTCCCCCAAATTCCCGCAAAAATATTCCTTTTCCGTGAGCACCGAAATCGCGTCCGCATATTCATCATAGAGGCGCGCGAATTTTTCGAGGCCGGGCATGCCATTGATTTTCCCTTTCGAAGGGGAGGCGCGCTTGAATTCAGCAATGAGCGACACCCTTCCCTTTTGCTTCAGCGCTTTTGCAAAAGCGTGCTTTGCCTTTTTCACGGATTTCCCGAGCTTCCCGAGCGGAGCCTTCAGGCTGTGCTCCTCAGCCTCCGCTGTTTTCAGCATCCGCATCCTTTCAAGAAAATTCATGTGTTGGTCTCCGAAATCAATGCTTTTAGTTTCGCCAGCGCGCTTCCGGAATCAATGCTCTTTTTCGCCATTGCAATCCCTTCCTTGATTGATTTTGCCTTCATATTCGCGTAAATCGCAAGCCCGGCATTGAGGACAACCAAATCCCTCCTGGCGCCCCCTTTTTCAGAGCCGTCCAGTATCGCCATAATCGCCTTCGCCGATTCAGCGGAATCGGCGACAACAAATTCGCCTTCTTTTCTTTTGGCCAGCCCGAACTGCGAGGGCTTTATTGCGCTTTTTTTCACTTTCCCATTTTCAACCGTGAAAACAGTTGTCGGGCCTGTCAGCGCAGCCTCATCATAGCCCGAGCCGTTCACCACAAGGGCGCGCTTCACACCCAAGCCTGCAAGGACTTTCGCAAGCTTTTCCGCGAGTTTATCATTGTAAACCCCCAAAAGACAGGTGCTGGCATTTGCGGGGTTTGAAATCGGCCCCAGTATGTTGAAAATAGTCCTGATGCCGAGCTCCTTCCTCGGCTTGGCCGCGAATCTCATTGCGGGGTGGTGCATTTGCGCGAAAAGGAACGCGAACCCGGTTCTGCCCAGAATTTCGGAATTTTTTTCGGGAGTTGTGCCAATCTTTACGCCGAGGGCTTCGAGAACATCGGCGGAGCCGCTTTTGCTCGAAACGCCCCTGTTCCCGTGCTTTGCCACAACACAGCCCGCGCCCGCTGCAACAATCGCTGCCGCCGTGGATACATTGAACGAGTTTTTTGAATCGCCTCCGGTGCCCACAACATCAAGAACCTCAGCATCGCCACTATAAATGACCTTAGCCGCGGCAGCACGCATCGCTTCAGCTGCGCCGATAATCTCGTCCGCGGTTTCGCCTTTCATTCGGAGCGCCGTTATCAGCGAGGCAATCTGCGCTTCGGTCGCTTCGCCGCGCATGATTTCGGAAAAAACGTCGTTGGATTCCTTTGCAGTAAGATTCTTTTTTTCAACAGCTTTTGCAATCGCCTCGCGTATCATCTCATTGCCTCCTTTGCCATCTTCAGGACATTTTCAATAATCTTTCCGCCTTGAGGAGTCATAATACTCTCGGGGTGGAACTGCACGCCCTCGACAAAAAGGGATTTGTGCCTCACGCCCATCACAATGCCGGATTCGCTCCTCGCCGTTACCGCAAGCTCCTTCGGGATTTTCTGCCCGGAAAGCGAATGGTACCTTCCCGCCTGGAATGGGCTTTCCACTCCCGCGAAAATGCCCTTGCCGTCATGCGAAACCAGCGAGGATTTGCCGTGGATTGTTTCAATGGCCCTGCCGACAACGCCGCCAAACGCCTCGATAATGGCCTGCTCGCCGAGGCATACCCCGAAAAGCGGTACTTTGCCGGAAAACTCCTTGATGAGCGGAATTATATTCCCGGCTTTTTTCGGGGTTGACGGCCCGGGAGAAATGACAATTAAGCACGGCCTGAGCTTCTTCACGATTTCCACAATTTTTTTCATCGGAATGTCGTTCCTGTAAACCTCGACGCCGCAGCCGCGCTTCTCGAACTCCTCAACAAGGTTGTAAGTAAACGAATCGAAACTGTCAATGAAAAGGATTTTCGGCGCCGAATTCATTTTCCCGCCCCCTCCGACCTGCGCGTCGGAAGGGCGCGCCCTATCATCGCCTTGGGGCTCGATAGGC
>CAYJRH010000015.1:6863-18338 GCA_964372565.1 uncultured archaeon | reverse complement strand
GTGTTGAGCACAGTGAAGGAAAAGTTGCAAAGCACGGCCTGCCGAGCACAAGCGACCTTGCAGAGCAAGGCTCTGCGATGCCTCGCGAACCAAGGGGTTCGCATGGTGGCGGCCTCCGCTCTTCCGAGCCGGAACTCGGAGCGTACAGGACCCCTGCTGGCTTCAGCGTGCGCGGCGCCGTCCTCGAGGGCGTTGTGGTAAGCGCAAAGGCGCCGAAGACGATTACGATTGAGAGGTTCATCACAAAGTACATCCCGAAGTACGAGAGGTACAAGAAAATAAGGTCGAAGGTCAAGGCGCACCTGCCTGACGGGGTTATGGTCAAGGAAGGCGATACCGTCCTTATTGGCGAGACAAGGAAGCTCAGCAAGACAAAGAGCTTTGTCCTGCTTTCGGTTGTCAAGAGGGGAAATGCATGAAGGCGATAAACGCATCCATTGTGAGGGGGTTGACGCACGGCACAATGTGCACCTGCGCCGACAACTCCGGCGCAAAGGAAGTCAAGATCATCACGGTTTACAGGTTCAAGGGCCGCAGAAGGACAAACCCAAAAGGCGGGATTGCGGACATGGTCAATGTTGTCGTAAAGAAAGGGAAGCCGGAAATCAGGAAGAAGGTCGAGAAGGCGGTTGTTATTAGGGTGAGGAAGGAGTACAAGAGGCCTGATGGGACAAGGATAAAGTTCGAGGACAACGCGGTTGTCCTGGTGGACGAAAAAGGCCTGCCGAAAGGCTCCGAGGTCAAGGGAGTAGTGGCAAAGGAAGTCGGGGAAAGGTACCCGAAGATTGCTGGGATAAGCGCTGGGGTCGTTTGACAGAAAGACAGAAAACTGGATGTGGATGGTTATGATGAAAGAATCAATGGCAATGGTTGCGAGCTCGAAGCCGAACAGGCAGAGGAAGTGGCACTACAACAGGCCGCTGCATGCATCGCACAAGGAGTTTTCGGTTCATCTTAGCAGGGAGCTGCGCAAGGAACTGGGGAAAAGGAGCATAGAGTGCCGCAAGGGCGATACCGTAAAAGTTATGCGCGGCGGCGAAAAAGTATTGGGCAAACATGGCAAGGTAACCGCAATAGTGAGGGCGAAGAGGATGGTGCTTGTTGAGAACATAGTGAGGAAAAAGGTTGACGGAACCGAGAAGCAGATTCCGCTCAGGCCAAGCAACCTTTTGCTGGTTGCGATTGAGACAAAAGATGAGAGGAGAATGAAGAAGAGGCAGGCAAAGAAAGAATCGAAGAAGGAGATGGGGTAAATGGCGAACCGCGGAGAGAGAAAGAGGCAGAAAAGCATTTCAGCGCCCAAGGTAAGGGGCTTCCCGAGAAAGGAGGATACATTCACTCCGAAGAGCAAGCCCGGGCCGCACACCAAGTGGACATCGGTGCCGGCTTCGTTCGCGCTAAGGCAGATACTGCAGCTTACAATGAACAAGAAGGAAACAAGGAAGGTGCTCGCGGATGGCGGCTTCAAGGTCAATGGGGTTGTGAGGCGCAAGCTCTCGTTCCCTGTGGGCCTTTTTGACGTGGTTGAATTGGCCGCGCTCAGGAAAAAATGCAGGTTCTTCTTTGACGGCAAAGGCAGGCTTGTTGCAAAGGAAATCGACAATAAGGGCGGGAACTTCAAGGTTTCGAAAATTGTCGGGAAGAGGATAGCAAAGGGCGGCAGGATGATGGCAACAACCGACGACGGCTACTCAATCGAGCTCGGGAAGGAAAAAGTGAATGTGGATGATTCTGTGAAGATTTCGCTGCCGGAAAAGAAAATACTCGAGGTTTACCCTATGGGGAAAGGAACAACCGCGTTCATTGTCGCGGGAACGCACGCGGGGAAAACAGTGAAGGTTGAGGGCGTGACAAGGGGCTCGCTCAAAACCCACACGGTTGTCGCATTTGAGGACAGGGGCGAGCATTACCAAACCGTCATCGACAATGTTTTCATTGTCGGGAAAGGGAAGGCCGAGATAGAGGCGCTCGCATAAGGATTATGGTGGGAATATGGACGAAAACAGGATGAAGGAAATCAGGGTCGAAAAGGTTACGGTAAACATGGGCGTTGGGAAAACCGGCGTGGAGCTGGACAATGCCATGGAAATACTGAAGGCCGTTACGGGGGCAAAGCCTATCCCTATTGCATGCAAAGTCAAGATACCCACGTGGGGCATAAGGGAGGGGCTCACAATCGGCACAAAGGTCACGCTGAGGGGCGAGCCTGCGGAGAAGTTCCTGCGCGAGGCATTCGTTGCCAAAGACAACAAGATTCCGAAGAAGAGCTTTGACAGGCTCGGCAATTTCGGGTTCGGGATAAAGGAGTACATTGACATGCCCAAGGTAAAGTACGACCCGAAGCTCGGGATAAAGGGCTTTGATGTGCTTGTGACCCTGGAGAGGCCGGGTTACAGGGTCAAGAAGAGAAAGCTGGCAAAGGCGAAGATTGACAGGAAGCACCTCATAGGAACGGAAGATGCCGCGGGGTTCGTGAAGCGGAAGTTCGGGGTTGAGGTCATATGAGCGAAAACAAGCCGCCGCGGAAGGACAAGCTGAGGCCCAGCATCTGCAAGTGGTGCGGGGTCCACAAGGGAGTAATGAAGAGGTACGGAATGCACATCTGCAGGAGATGCTTCAAGGACAACGCACTCAAGATGGGGTGGACAAAGTTCAGTTAAGGGGATGATGGATGATGAGCCGCACGGATGTAATTGCAGACGCACTGACGCACATTAAGAACTGCGAAACAGCAGCGAAGAGGGAGTGCATGGTCAGGCCTGCCTCGAAGCTCCTGAAGGAGATATTTGCCATAATGAAGGCGCGTGGCTACATCGGCGGGTTCGAGTTCATCGATGACGGGCGCGAGGGCATGTTCAGGGTGCAACTCTTGGGGAAGATAAACGAGGCACGCGCGATAAAGCCGAGGTACGCCGTTTCGAAGAACGAGTTTGAAAAGTTCGAGAAGAGGTACCTGCCTGCGTTCGATGTCGGCACTATAATCGTGAGCACCCCTCAAGGGGTGTTCACGCACGGAGAGGCGAAGGACCGCGGCATCGGGGGAAGGCTGCTCGCGTACATTTACTGAGGTTATGGCTATGGCTGAAATTCTGGTTGAAACTGTGCAGATTCCTGCAGGGGTGCAGATTGAGCTCAGCGGAAGCGAAGTCAAAGTGAGCGGCTCGGGCAGGAGCGGGGCAAGGCATTTCCGCTCAACGGATGTCCACGTGAAGAAGAAGGATTCTGCCGTTGAGGTATGGGCGGCGAGCGGGAAGAGGAACATCCTCTCTGAGGCGCGCTCCATAGCGACGCACATTGAAAACATGATTGCCGGGATTTCAGTTCCTTTTGAATACAGGCTTGAAATCGTGTACAGCCACTTCCCCATCAATGCGGCGGTCAAAGGCGGATTTGTGGAAATCAACAATGTGGGGGGGGCAAAGCACCCAAAAAAGGCGCGCATAATGGGCGATTCCAAGGTCGAGATTAAAGGCAAGGACATTACTGTAAGGGGCCATGACAAGGAAGCCGTTGGCCAGACAGCGGCAAACATGGAGCAGAGGACAAAAATCAAGGGAAAGGACATGCGCGTGTTCCAGGACGGGATATACATCACGCAGAAGCCGAAGTGAATGGGATGATTATGAAAATGGCGAAAGATTCCAGAGAAAAATGAATGATGAAAAAACTGAAATGGTGTGTCTATGAAGATTGAAGAGCCGAAAAAAGTGAACCGCGAAGCAAAGAAGTGGGAGGACCACATGGCAAAGAAAAAAGCCGGTGCGGCCAAGGGCGGCGACACGGAGATAATTCCGGGAAAGAAGAGGGCGGCGGAACCGGCAAAAACTGCGCAAAAAACTGCGGCGAAAGGACCTATGAAAGGTGAAATGAAAATCGAGGCGCACGCGCATGGCCATGGGGGGCACGACCACTCGCATGAAGGGCATGGGCACGCGAAGGCGGTTAAGAAGGAAGATAAAGATGAGGCAAAGAAGGAAGCGGGCGCCGCGGCAAAAAAAGGGGAAAAGGCCGAAAAGAAGGAAAAAGCGCCGAAGAAATCGAGGAAGGTTATTTTGAAGAAAAGCGATGCTGTGAAGGAACTGAGCGCCAAGGTCCTTGCACAAAACGGCTTGCCTGTTTTCAGGGGAAGGTTCGGGAAGAGGAACATCAGGCGCAAGAGCAAGGCGAAGTGGAATGTGTGGCGCGTGCCGCGCGGCATTGACGTAAAGAAAGTGATGAGCGACGGCTACATGCCGAGGATAGGGTTCTCCACCCCGAGGGAAATAAGGGGCTTGCACCCGAGCGGCTACCGCGAAACACCGGTAAGGGCAATTGCGGAGCTTGCCGATGTGCCGAAGGGAAACGCGGTAAGAATATACGGGAACCTCGGGAGAAGGAAGAAGGCCGCGCTTGTCGGCAAGGCGATTGAAAATGGCGTAAAGGTACTGAACCCGTAAGGATGAATGGAAAAATGGTGAAGTTTATGGATGACAAAAAAGCGAGGTCGGTTGCGGCAAGGCTCCTGAAAATCGGGGAGACCAAAATCTGGGTTGACCCTGAGCAAAGAGGCAGGTTATCTGAAGCGATGACAAAGGAAGATGTGAGGGCGCTGATAAAGGAAGGAGTGATTAAAAAGAGGCGCGGGAACGAGCAGAGCAGGGGCCGCGCGCGCGCAATAATTGCGAAGAAGAGAAAGGGAAGGAAGCGCGGAAAAGGAAAAAGGACAGGGACAAAGAGCGCGAGAAAGGAGGGCAAGCGCACATGGATAAAGAACGTGCGCGCGCAGAGGCGGATGCTTAAGGAGCTGAAGGAGAGCGGCGTAAAATTCAAGAGGCCTGCGCGGGAGATTTACCTCATGATTAAGGGGAATTACTTCAGGGGCAAGAACTACGTGAAGCAGATGGCAGAGAGCGGTAAGATATGAATGCAGGATTTATTCGGTTTGTGGCGAGCGGAGCAAGGCCTGCCGAAGGCGGCCGCCCCCTTCCTCCCAAGAGGATTCAGCACGAGCACAAGCGAGTGCCGAATCCGGCGGGCATGTCGGACGAGAGTGGTAAGACATGAACATGAGCCCGACTTACAAAATAAAGTTCAGGAGGAGAAGGGAGTCCAAGACGGACTACAAGAAGAGGCTCGCGCTGCTGAAATCAGCGAAGCCGCGGCTTGTTGTCAGGAAGGGCAACAACTCCGTTACTATTGAAATGGTTTCCTACGAGCCGGAAGGCGACAAAGTCAGCGCCTACTTCACGAGCGTGATGCTCCGGAAGATGGGCTGGGCGGGGCACACTGGGAATATTCCGGCGGCGTACCTCGCAGGATACGCATGCGGCAGGCAAGCAGCCAAGGCCGGAGTGAAGGAAGCCGTGCTTGACATCGGCTTGCTTTCGCCCGTGCATGGAAGCAGGCCGTTCGCCGCGCTCAAGGGCGCAATAGACGCGGGAGTGAAAATACCGTGCGATTCGGTGGTGTTCCCAAAGCCTGACAGGATAAGCGGGAAGCACATCGGAGAGGAAGCGGTCAAGAATTTTATGCACGTAAAATCTGCGATTGAAAAGGAGTTTGGGTGATGGCGATGCCGGTGAGGAAGGAAAAGAGGAAGAGGCGCGACCGCGACGACCCTGAAGCCGCGAGGGAGCGCAGGCAGAAGCGCGTCGATGACTGGGTGCCGAAGACAAGCGTCGGCAAAATGGTGAGGGCCGGGGAAGTGTCAGGCATGGATGATTTCTTTTCGCGCGGCCTCAAGGTAATGGAGCCGGAAATTGTGGACATCCTGATTCCGGAGCTGCTGGACAAGGAAGTCGACCTGAAGAAGACGGCAAGGGTGACAAGGCAGGGAAGGAGCTTTTCATTCAGGGCAAGCGTACTGGTCGGGGATGGAAACAGCTATCTCGGGCTTGGCATGGCAAAGGACAGGGAAAGGTTCCCGGCCATTGAAAAGGCGTCAAAGAGGGCGAAGATGGCGCTCGTGAAGGTTCAGAAAGGCTGCGGCTCGTGGGAATGCAGGTGCAGGGAGCACCACTCCGTGCCGTTCAAGGTGGAGGGCAACTCCTCATCCGTTAGGGTGATGCTCCTGCCGGCGCCGAAGGGCACAGGATTGGTTGTCGGGGAAAAGATCAAGGATGTGATGCGCTTTGCAGGCATAAAGGATGTTTGGGCAAAGACGCGCGGCAACACCGCATCATCGTTGGATTTTGTGGCGGCGGCGGTTAACGCGCTCGCGGCAACAAACAAAGTCAGGTATTCCGATGACATGAAGAGGAAACTGGAGGAGAGGAGATGAGCCATTTGATTGCGGCAATCAGGATAAGGGGAACAGCAGGGGTGAACCCTGATACACGGACTACGCTCAGGCTGCTGAGGCTCTTCAAGTCGAACCACCTCGTGCTGCTCAAGGACGACAAGTCCATGCGCAACATGGCCGTGAAGGTGAAGGACAGGATAACATACGGGGAGATTGATGACCATACCCTTGAGGCGCTGCTCGAAAAAAGGGGGCGCGTAGAGGGCAACAAAAGGCTCACTCCGGAAGTGATGAAGGAGAACAACATTCCGGCATTTGCGGAACTGGCGAAGGAGATTATGGGCGGAAAGCGCAAGCTCGGGGATTACAACATTGAGCCCGTGTTCAGGCTGAACCCCCCGAAGAAAGGCCACGAGAGGAAGGGGATAAAGAAGCCCTATGCAGTCGGCGGCGCGCTGGGGAACAGGGGCAAGGGCATCAACGAGCTGATAATGAGGATGGTTTAAAGCTTCGAAGAACAAATAGCATTTTGGGGAATGGTTGGCATGGTTGTAAGGAAGAGGAGAAAGAAGAACAAGATGCGCGGGAACCGCATGCACGGCGGCGGCAACACCAAGAACAGGCGCGGCTCGGGAAACAGGGGCGGCTTCGGGAAAGCCGGCTCGCACAAGCACAAGTTCTCCAAATATTACGTGGATTTTGGCGTAAAGAGGACGCTCAAGGCAAAGGCAAGGCCTGCGGCAATAAACCTCGAGGATATTGGCGCGCAGCTGCAAAAATGGATAGCTTCGGGAAAGGCGAAGAGCGAAGGTGGGATGATTTTGATTGACGGCAAGGTGCTCGGCTTCGGGAAAATCCTCGGGCAGGGCGTTGTAAAGGAAAAGCTCAGGATTGTCAACGCAAAGGCATCAAAGGAAGCCTTCAGGAAAATAACGGCCGCGGGAGGAAACGCGGAGGCTGTTGAGGGCGCCGAGGCGGCTGCAGCCGAGGACGAGGAATTCGAGGTTGAGGAAGCAGAGGGCGAAGTTGAAGGCAGCGAAGGGCCGGAAGAGTCGGAGGCCAAAGAGTGAGCGCGCTCGAAGTCCTCAAGCCGATTTACGGACTGCTCCCCGAGGTAAAAACCCCGGAAGTGAAGCAGACGCTTAAAAAGAGGCTCATATGGACAGCAGTCATTTTGCTCATTTTCTTTGTGATGGGAAACATCACGTTAATAGGGATAAGCAGCCAGAGCCTTGGCGGCCAGCTTGAGCAGTTCCAGATTATACTGGCATCCCAGTTGGGGAGCCTGATCACTGTCGGAATAGGCCCCATTGTCCTCGCGTCAATCATTCTTCAATTGCTTATTGGCGGCGGGCTCATCAAGCTCGACCTCTCAAATCCTGCCGAGAAGGCGCAGTTCAGCGGGACGCAGAAGCTGTTTGCGATAGCGCTCAGCTTTGTTGAAGCCGTGGTTTATGCAACAACGGGCTTTCTTGTTCCGGAGCCGGGGATGTTCCTTGTGGTTGTGCTGCAGGTTGCGCTCGGCTCTGTCCTGCTGCTCTACCTCGATGAAGTCGTCTCAAAATACGGAATAGGCTCGGGGATAGGGCTGTTCATTGCAGGCGGGGTTTCTGGAGAGGTAATCTGGAGGATTTTCTCGCCGCTGGACCTCTCGAAGAACATTTCACTTACAGGAGGCTCTGGCCTGCTGTTCCTGTTCTTCAGCGAATTCGGGACCAACCTTGGCAGCGCAATAGTGAACGCGCTTTTGCCAATAATATTCACCCTGATGGTTTTCTTTGTGGTTGTTTACGCGGAGGGAATCCACGTGAACATACCCATTACAATGGGCGCGAGGGGCAGCGGCGGGCGCTATCCTGTGAAGTTCCTTTACGTTTCGAACATGCCCGTGATATTGTCGGTGGCGCTGTTTGCGAACATACAATTGTGGGCCGCGCTGCTCAAGGGCAGGGTGCCGATAATTGACGGCATTATCGGGGGGCTCGCCACGATAGTCGTTGCGCCGACGCAGCTTGTGGAGAGATTGCTCCTGGAAGGCCTCTCGCCTGAAATTTTCAGCCAGTTTGTGCAGAGCATAACCTCTTTCCAGTTTGTCGGGCTGGGGGGGGAAATAATACACGGGTTCCTCTATGTGGCGGTGCTCACGATTTTGTGCGTAATATTCGGGAAGTTCTGGATAGAGCTTGGGGGCCAGGGCTCTGAAAAGGTCGCGGCGCAGCTCGACCGCGCGGGAATGTCCATCCCCGGGTTTAGAAGAGACCCGCGCGTGATAAAGCAGGTGCTCGACAGGTACATCCCTGCAATCACGGTGCTTGGCTCCGCGTTTGTCGGGATACTGGCGGGGGTTGCGGACCTTACTGGGGCGCTGGGAACGGGAACCGGGATTTTGCTCACTGTCGGCATTGTTTACAGGCTTTATGAGGAGCTGGCAAAGCAGCAGCTGGCCGAAATGCACCCCATGCTGGCGGGGTTCTTCTCGTGAAAAAGCGCGGTTTTATCGGGGGCACATAGAGGGTTTTTAAAGGGTTGGCATTGGTTATTCTTAATCTTGGCAATGGGCGCCGGCAACGGCGTCCGGCTGATTTGCCGGGTGAATAAGGCCTTAAAGCTTGGTTAAGGGTTGTTGGATGTTTGTAAGCGCACTGGTGGACATTACCGCAATCAGCGTAGTGCTGTTCGCGGTCTCGCAGGCAATACAATCGAGGTTCATCAACCGCGACGAGATGAAGAGGCAGCAGCAGGAAATGAAAGACAGGCAGAAGAAGATGCAGGAGCTGATGAAAAAAGGCGACACGAAATCGAAGAGCGAGCTCAATGCAATGGAAAAGGAAATGCTGGAGAGCATGCAGAAAATGATGGGCGGCTCATACAAGGTCCTGCTTGTTTCGATGGTTGCCTTCCTTCCGGCGCTGTGGTTCCTCGGGGAATTCTACGGCAAGGCGATAATCAAGATGCCTTTTCCGCTCCCGTGGCTCGCAAACGGCTTCGACCTTTTCAATATCGGAACCTGGGGCATTGACATCTATTCCGAAACCACTTGGTTCGGGTGGTATTTCGTGTGCTTCATCGTGCTTTCGCTTTTGTACAATTTTTTGACGGGAATGATGAAGAAAAAGGTGGCCGTGAATGGTTGACAGGCAAACTAGGGGTAAGACAAGGAAGTTCCGCAGGACTCCGGGCGCCAGGGTTTCAATACACTATACAAGGGACAAGAAGTCCTACGCGGAGTGCGCGGTCACGGGAGAAAGGCTGCACGGAACAGGGCATCAGGGCAAGAGCCGCGTGCGGAAGCTCTCCAAATCGGAAAAGCGGCCGAGCGTAAAATTTGGCGGCGTGCTCTCCTCGGGAGCGAGAAGGGAACTATGGGAGAACATGGCGCTTGTCGCAGCCGGAAAGAAAGCCCTGGTGGCGGTTCCGGTAAAATTAAGGAAGTTTGTTTCATCGGATGCGGCAACGGTTGCGGGTGAATCCAAATGAGGGCGCTTGAAGTGGGCAGCGTTTGCGTCAAGACAACGGGAAGGGAAGCCGGCAACCGCGCAGTGGTGATTGAAGAGGTTGACGACAATTTCGTGATTGTGCAGGGGCCGCGCGTGCGCAAGAGAAAGTGCAATGTCCTGCATCTGGTCCCGGTGGGAAAGAAAATTTCGGTTACAAGGAGCATGTCCCAGAAGGACATCGAGGCGAAGCTGGCGGAGTGATGGTTATGGAGAACGGTTTTGAATTTGTTGCGAGCGGAGCGAGCAAGGCCTGCTGCAAGCAGGCCGCGCACCCAACACTCCGTTGCGCCCTTCCGAGGCGCAACTCGGACGCAACTGTTGAGGCGAAGCTGGCGGAGCGAAATGCTGGAGAAATCGGGAGAATGTGATGATTATGGCGGAAGACAAGGGAAAGCAGCACCAGCAGCACGGAAAAGCCGCTGACAAGGGCCAGAGGGAGCGCGAGAGCTTCCAGAAGAGCTTCGGCACGCAGGACTCCAAAGAGGACAAGGACCTGAGGCTTATTGTCCGCATTGCGGGAATAGACCTCGACGGAAGGAAGCCGATTGAAAGGTCCATGACAAGGATAAAGGGCATAGGCATCAGGATGGCGAAGAACATTGCGGTTGCGTATGAAAAAACATCCGGCATTCTGGCGGGCCAGAAGACGGGGAAGCTGACGGAAGAGCAGTCCAAGAAGCTCGAGGAAGTTGTCCTGAACCCGGCAAAGTTCGGGGTTCCGGAGTGGTCGCTCAACAAGAGAAAGGATTTTTACACCGGAAAAAGCTCGCACCTTGTGATGAGCGAGCTCGATTTGGGCCTGAGGTCGGATTTGCAGCGCATGACCGAAACCAAGTCCTACAAAGGATTGAGGCACACCTGGGGCCTGCCGGTTCGCGGGCAGCGCACCAAGAGCACGCACAGGGGCAAGGGCGGGATTGTCGGCGTCATGAAGAAGGACGCGGTAAAGGCGGGCCAGGCAGCGGCGCCTGCAAAGGCGGCTCCGGCGGCAGGGAAGAAGGAGGAGAAGAAGTAAAATTGATGCTGTGTGGTATGAATGGGAGAACCGAGGAAAAAAAGGAAGCAGTATGAAACCCCGAGGAAGCAGTGGGACAAGAGGCTGCTCACGGCAGAGCGCAAGCTCTTGGACACTTACGGGCTCACGAAGAAGCGCGAAATAAGGAGATGGATGACCTGGCTCAAGTACAAGAGGAAACAGGCGAAAGGCCTTCTCGCGCTTCCGCTTGACAAGAGGCAGCAGAGGCAGGCCGAGCTGATGAGCGGCCTCGCCAAAATAGGCCTTGTGGGTCGGGATTCAACCCTTGATGACGTTTTGGGAATGAAGATTGAGGAGCTCATGGAGAAGAGGCTGCAGACAATGGTAATGAGAAAAGGCCTGGCAAACACCGCGAATCAGGCGCGCCAGTTCATTACGCACGGGCACATCGCAATCAACGGCAAGAGGGTCAGCTCGCCGGGATATATTGTGCATGTTGACGAAGCCGAAGCAATCGGATGGTACAGGAAACCGATAAAGCTTTTGACTGCGGAGCCGAAGAAGGATTTGAAGAAGGAATTTGAGGAGGCTGCGGGCGTAACCGCGGCGGAAGGGCAGGCGGCGGCGCCAGAAAAAACAGTTGGAGAAAGCAGGGCTGAGGCTCCTGCGGAAACCGCTGCTGAAGGCGGGGCCGAAGCCGGACAAACGAATGATAAGGAGGGGGCAACATGACCAAGACAGGCATTGTGCACATCTACGCCTCGCACAACAACACAATCATA
>CAYJRH010000015.1:2931-6763 GCA_964372565.1 uncultured archaeon | reverse complement strand
CATGACCAAGACAGGCATTGTGCACATCTACGCCTCGCACAACAACACAATCATACTCCTTACTGACATCACAGGCTCGGAGACGATTGCGAAGTGCAGCGGGGGAATGGTTGTCAAGGCGCAGCACAAGGAAGGCTCGCCCTACGCGGCAATGAAGGTCGCTGAAATCGTTGCGGAGAAGGCGAGGGAAAAGGGAATCGAGGACGTAATAGTTAAAGTGCGCGGGCAGGGCGGGATAAAGCCGAAGTCGCCCGGGCAGGGGGCAGAGGCCGCGATATTGTCGCTTACAAGGAACAACGTGAGGATAAGGCACATAGAGAACGTGACCCCAATCCCGCACGACGGGTGCCGCAGGAAGAAGAGGCACAGGAGCAAGAAGGAGTGATGCCGATGGTTGAAGTGAAGGTTTTGAAGGAAAAGGACAGTGAAGTCAAAGTGCTGATAAAGGGCACGAACGCGGCTTTTGTGAACGCGCTCCGCCGCGAGATAATGTCGGGCGTGCCGATACTTTCGGTTGAGGACGTGCACATTTACGAGAACAACGGGGCAATGCATGATGAAATGCTCGCCCACAGGCTTGCGATGGTTCCGCTCACAATGGACAGGAAGAAATACAAGAGCGGCGACAGCGTCAAATTGATGCTTGAAAAGGAGGGGCCGTGCACCGTGTACAGCAAGGACATCAAGAGCACCGACCCGAAGATTGAGCCCGCTGCGGTGAACATCCCGATTACAAAGCTCGCGGAAGGGCAGAAGGTCAAGATTGAAATGGACGCGGTTGTCGGCACGGGAAAGCAGCACGCGAAGTGGCAGGCGGCAATAGCTTCCTACACCGAGCTCCCGATGATAGTGAACGAAAAGGGCGCAAAGGACAAGAGCTACAAGGCGGATGTGCTCGACATGCTCCTGGATGAGAAGCAGAGGGACATCATCCTCAAGGATGGCCAGATGATTGAGTATGACCCGAATACGTTTGTTTTCACTGTGGAGAGCCACGGCAACATGACGGCAAAGGAGCTGTTTGAGGCCGCGGTTGATGAACTGAAAGGGAGGCTGGAGGAACTCAGGAAGGGGTTAAAGAATTTAAGCTGATTGCGGCCCAAGGCATTATAGTGCAGGGGTACCCAAGCGGTCAACGGGGCAGGACTTAAGCAACCTTTTTCTTTTCCCGGGGAAAAGAAAAATGTTGACGAAAAAGAAAAGTCTGCGTTGAGGTTGGAGAAATCCTGTGGCTTAGTGCCTTCGAGGGTTCGAATCCCTCCCCCTGCAATAGAACCCTTTTCTTTCTCTTGGAAGAGAAAGAAAAGCGTCCCGCGCAAAGCAGGGCTTTGCGGGGCACCGCAATCCGAAAGGATTGCGTTGTGACGGAAAAGCAAAGAGAACAAAAAAAGCGTTCTCGGAAAAGAAAGGTGCAAAAAAACAGAATGTGAAATTATGAGAACTGGACCGACAAAACAGAGCACTCGCGAAATAATCGTCGACTTGGACAAGCACGGCAAGAAATCCAAGAAGAATGTCTGGCGCGACCTGGCGGAGCGCATAGCGAAGCCATCGAGGCAGCGCGCTTCGGTGAACGTTTACAAATTGAGCAGGCTCGCAAAAGCGAACGTCGGAAAAGTGCTGGTTGTTCCCGGCAAGGTCCTCGCAAAGGGCGTTGCAGAAGTGAAGATGGAAGTCGCCTGCCTCGCGTGCTCCGCCCAGGCGCGCTCTGAAATCGAAAAGGCGAAGGGAAAGGTAATGGGCATGAAGGAGCTTATCGCATCGAAGGCCGGCGCGGATAAACTGGTGATTGTCGGATGACGGTAATAGACGGCTCCAATATGATTATGGGAAGGCTTGCCTCGAATGTCGCACAGAGGCTGCTGAAGCGCGAAGTGATACACATAGTGAACGCCGAAAAGATTGTGATGACAGGAACTGAGAGCAGCATAATGGCGAGGTTCAGGACAAGGCTCGAAATAAGCCCGAAGGCGAACCCGCACAACGGCCCGAAGTACTCGAGGATGCCTGACAAGATCGTCAAATATGCCGTGCGCGGGATGCTGCCTTGGAAGGCGCCGCGCGGCAAAACCGCGTTCAGGAACCTCAGGGTCCACATCGGCGTTCCCGAGGAGCTCGGCGCAGAGAAGCAGGAGAAGGTTGAAAATGCGCAGAACAGGCACGGCAAGGGCTTCCTGGTAATCGGGGATATAAGCAGGGCGCTCGGGGCGAAATTCTGATTCAAAGGCGATGTTTATGGCTGACGTGAAAAAGAAGAAAAGGAAGGGCATTACCGCAAAGGCCAAGAAGAAGGAGGCCGCGGCGAGGGCGGTTGTGAGGAAGGGCAACGGCACGATAAGGATCAACCGCAGGAACGTTGCGACAATCACCCCGGGATATATTGTCGATTATATCAGGGAGCCGATAGAGATGGCGGGGCCTGTTGCCTCGGAAGTGAACATAGACGTCCGTGTGCAGGGCGGCGGGTTCATGGGCCAGATGGTTGCCTCAAGGGCGGCAATCGCAAAGGCGCTGCTCGAGTACAGGCCCGATGACAGGCTCAAGAGGAGAATGATCGCTTATGACAGGATGCTCCTCGTCGATGATGCGAGGCGCGTGGAGCCGAAGAAGCCGCTTGGAAGGAAGGCGAGGAAGAAGAGGCAGTTGAGCAGGAGGTAATGCGATGATTGTGCCGGTAAGATGCTTCAGTTGCGGAACAGTGATTGGGGACAGCTATGAGAAATACAAGGAGCGCGTGCAGCGCGGGGAAAACCCGGAGGGCGTCCTTGACGACCTGGGCGTGAAGAAGTACTGCTGCAGGAGAATGGTTTTCTCGCACGTTGATTTCATGGACGAGATAAACAGGCACAAGGGCGTGAAGTGAAATGGCTGCAAAAAAGAAGGCGGAAGCGGAAGCCAAGGAAACTGGGGGGAAGCAGGAGCACGCCGCGGTTCCGAAGGCCGATGCGGAGCACATGGCCAAGGAGGCCGCAATTGCAGAAACGAAGGCCGGGAAAAAGGCCGGGCAGGAAGATATCCAGCAGGTTGTCGAGAAGCGCGAGGCGAAGCCCGAGCGCGCACGCGACGAGAACGAGCTCAAGCAGACAAAGCTTGTTGAAACCGAAAAGTACCTCAACACGGGGTCGCACATCGGCACCAAATTCAAGTCGGGGGACATGAGGAAGTACATTTACAAGATGAGGAAGGACGGCCTGAACGTCCTCGACGTTTCTGTCATTGATGACAGGCTCGCTGCGGCGGCAAAGATGCTCTCGAAATTCTCTGGAAGCAGGATTGCCGTTGTTTCGAGGAAAAGCTACGGCCAGACCCCTGCAAAGGCCTTCGCCGAAGCCGTGGGCGCAATGGCGAAGACAGGGAGGTTCATCCCCGGAACTTTCACAAACCCCGAATGCACGCACTATGTCGAGCCGAAGGTTGTTGTCATCACAGACCCTGAGTACGATTTCCAGGCGATTGAGGAAGCGACGAATGTCAGGATACCCGTAATCTCGATGGCGTCGACAAACAGCTCGCTCAAGAATGTCGACCTCGCAATCCCAATCAACAACAAGGGAAGGAAGAGCCTCGCGCTCGCGTACTGGATATTGTCCAAGGAAGTCCTCAAGGCACGCGGCGACATCAAGAGCGACTCTGAATTTGCGAAGACCGCGGATGATTTCGAGTACAAGATGAAGGAAGGCGAGGAAGAGGAGCAGCGCAGGTTTGACAGGAGCGACAGGAAGGGATTCGGGAAAGGCAGGCCGGGCGGCGGCAGGTTCGGCGGAGACCGCGGAGGCGTTGGCGCTGGGCGCAGGTTCAGCGGCGGTGGCTTCAGGAGCTTTGACAGGCCGGG
>CAYJRH010000015.1:0-2831 GCA_964372565.1 uncultured archaeon | reverse complement strand
GAAAAACCGCATTTTAAGGCAAAAAAGCTCAAAAACGGGGTAAAAATGGGAATTAAGGGCATAATTAAGCTATTGTGGCAGCGGAAGCCCGTTAATCCTCAATAATTAATAATTGGGTAACCGTAAACAGTAAATTTATATAAGTGGGTGTGGATAATATATATAAACAAAGTTTCGGAACGTTCCAACGTGGTTAGATGCAGGAATACGAGGTAAACACATTTCTCGAGAAGCTTGGCCTCACTGAATACGAGGCGAAAACGCTCTCAGCGCTATTCAATTTGAGGGAGGCGGAAGCCCCGGAAATTTCGAGGCTTGCGCAGGTGCCGAAAACAAGGGTTTATGACGTCCTTGACAGGCTCACAAAAAAGAGCCTCATAATCGAAATCCACGGAAGGCCGAAGCGCTACATGTCGATAGAGCCTGAAAAGGTTTTTTCCGCGCTGATTGAGGAAAAGAGGCGCGAGCTCGCGTCGCTGGAGAAGGAGGCCGAAGCGCTCAAGCAGAACATCAGCGTGAGCACCAGCGACGGCAGGCACGAGCGCGTGATGAAGGTCAAGGACAGGAGCGATTACATGAAAATCCTCGGGCAGGAAATCGACAGCGCAAAGCACACCGTGCACGGCATGACTTCTGTCGGCAAGGAACATTCCATCATACGCGACGCGGTAAAGAACGCGGCAGGCCGGAATGTCGAGATAAAGCTCATCGGGAAAATCAACGAGGGCGGGGACAAGGTCGCAAAGGAGTTCACGCAGGCGGGGGCTTCATTGAAAAGGCTGGACCACGGGCTCAACACTTTCATCATCGACGGCAAAAAGGTTGTTTTGGCGCTGAGCGATTTTGCGCAGGAAAAGCCGGAGTACCACTTCACGATATGGCCCGACAACAAGCCGATGGCAACGGCCTTGATGAAATACTTCGACCACGCGTGGGAAAACGGGAAGGAAATATAGAATAAAAAGGGTATGCAGGAAACTTATTGCAGCAATTTCCATTTCAGGGGGTAATAAAAATGGATTTCAAGAAACTTTTCGGCGCTTTTGTGAAGAGCGGCGCAGATACTGGCGAAGGCAAGCCCAAGGGCTCGAAGTGGGCGTACTCCGGCAAGAAGAGAGCGAAGTAACCGCGCCTTTCAAAAAAAACTGAATTGCAGCCTGCCGGAGGCATGAATGGCAAATGGCTCGAGATTTTAAACACTTTTCACCCATTACTGATTCTATGGACACCGACCAAATCAAGTCTGACGCCCACCGCTATGCCGTGAAGAACGCGCACGAGCACGGGGGCCGCGCCGAGCTCGGGGCGCTAATCGGCAAGCTGAAGGCGCTGCACAAAGAAACCCCGGTAAAGGGCATGATGCCGATTGCGATTGAAGAGATAAGGAAAGTGAACGCAATGACCGGGGCGGAGCTTGCCTCTGAATTCAGGTCTTTCGAAGGCGGGTACGAGCTGAAGCCGAAGCCAGGAAGGGAAGGGCTCCCGCCGCTTGAATGGGCCGAAGCCGGCGAAAGGGTTGTCACACGGTACGCGCCTAACCCCAACGGCCCCCCGCACCTCGGGAACGCGCGCGCCGCTTTCCTGAGCTTTGCATATGCCGAGAAGTACGGCGGGAAATTCATCCTCAGGTTTGAGGACACTGACCCTAAAGTGAAGAAGCCCATGGAGAACCCCGAGGCGGAATTCAGGGAGGATTTGGAATGGTTTGGCATAAAGATTGACGAGGTTTATTTCGCTTCGGACAGGCTCCGCATTTACTACGAGTATATGAGGAAGCTGATAGGCATGGGCAAGGCGTATGTGTGCACCTGCGCTTCCGAAAAATGGAAGGAGCGCATCGATGCGAAGAAGGCGTGCCCTTGCCGCGATCCGGATACAGGGCGGCAGCTGGAAATGTTCGGGAAAATGGTTTCACACGAGCTGAAGGAAGGGCAGGCGGTGCTCAGAATCAAGACGGATTTGAGCCACCCCGACCCGAGCGTGCGCGACTGGTGGGTTGCGCGGATTGTCGACAATCCGAAGCACCCGCGCGCAACGGGAAAAGATTATGTGTGGCCGAGCTTCATGTTCGAGAGCGCGGTCGACGACCATGAAATGGGGGTTACGCTGATACTGCGCGGCCAGGAGCATGCGCAGAATTCAACCAAGCAGGCTTTCCTTTACGAGTATTTCGGCTGGAAGCAGCCGCACGCAATCCACTTCGGCAGGCTCAGCCTGGGCGACATTGTGCTCAGCACCTCGGCGATTAAAGCTGGGATTGCGGAGGGGAAATACGAAGGGTGGGATGACCCGAGGCTGGGCACGCTGCGCGCGCTGCGCAGGCGCGGGTTCAAGCCGCAGGCGCTGCAGAAAATACTGGTTGATTCGGGGCTGACCGCGAGCGACGCGAACATTTCAATGGACAAGCTCGCGGCATACAACCGCGAACTCATACAGGAAGGCACGCCGCGCTCGACATACCTCATGGACCCTGTGAAGCTGCAGGTTCCAGCACGCGACGAGATGGAAATTGAGAAGGACGGCAAGGAGATTCTGCTGCCGCGCGGGATGCACGAATTTTTGGTTTCTTCTGCGGACATCAAGTCCATAAAAGAGCCTGTGTTCAGGCTGAGGAATGCGTATAATGTGCGCGTCGAAAACAAGGAGGGGTTTGCGCTCGAGGGCAAATTCGCGGGAACGGAAATCGGCGGGAAGCAGATTGTTTCGTGGGTTTCCGAGATGATGGATTTGGAATTGAAGATGCCTGACGGCTCGCGCGAGGTCGGCGTGATTGAGGCGATGGAACTGCGCGAGGGCATGTACCTGTACTTGGAGAAGAGGGGGTTCTGCAT
>CAYJRH010000014.1:9804-18967 GCA_964372565.1 uncultured archaeon | reverse complement strand
GTTGGGTGCGCGGATACCCCCTCGCTTGAGCGAGGGGATAAGCCTCCAGTGGGGTTCGAACCCACGACCTGCGGTTCGTTCGCCCTTTCGGGATACAAAACCGCCGCTCTACCGCTGAGCCATGGAGGCGACCTTTTTCACAACCTTTTTTCTTTTCCGCGGAAAAGAAAAAACGTTGACGGAAAAAGAAAAGGGCATTGCGGAAACGCCCTACTAATTCAACTTTCCTAACCCTTTAAAACCTTCCACCGCCCATATTCCTCGGGATTGTTATGTCGAATTTCGAGTGCCAGCGCTGCGGCGAGTGCTGCAAGCGCTATTACATAATTTCGCTTCCGGAAGAGGTTGAGGCCCAGGCAAAGTTCAAGGGCCTCTCGCGCGAAAAGTTCATAGAAAAGCACATGCAGCTTTTCCTCCAGTTCTTCCCTTCTGATTACAGCAAGGAGAAATTAATGGTCTCAAGCAGCCTCATTCCGCGCAATATCCTTGAGAAGCTTGAAGCGCATTTGGGGCGCACCCCTGATTTTTTCATCGCGCTGCCGATGCTTGTGTTCAAGCGCCGCGAAAACGGTTCGTGCACTTTCTACGATGAGGAAAACCGGGGGTGCACAATTTACTCCGAGCGGCCGATGGAGTGCCGGCTTTTCCCTTTCATTTCCGACAAAAAGGTGCAGAACTACGCCGAGCTATACCCGTTCTGCAAGGGCCTGCAGCAGGCAGGCAGCAACGTTTCATTTGTCGACAACAGCAAAATGCATTTCGGGGAAGTGTCCAAGTATTTCAGGGAAGTGCAGGAAAAAGGGTTCTCAAAGATTTGGGGCGTTTGGCCGAAGGAAGGGGTTTGCCTTTTCACCGACAAGCTGGTCGGCCCCATTACAGAAAGCGAGTTTTTTGGCACAATAGGGCCTTACCGGTGACTGCAATAAAAATAACGGAAATCCTGTTTGCCCATCAGCCGCGCTTTATCGCCCGTATTCCACGCGGCTTCATCTGGGCATTATGCCCCGAACGGGATTTGAACCCGTGTTTTCACCGTGAGAGGGTGACATCCTAGCGGCATTAAAACGAGTTTTCACCTGTTTTAATTTAACCGGGCTAGACGATCGGGGCTTTCCAGAATTTCCTGAACCTTATTTCATGTTTCGGGTTCCCAAAGCCTATTTCTTTATAGTATTTCAGGACGTCTTCGGAGTTGCCAATCGAGCATTGCATGCACTTTTGGCCATTCCTTTTAGTCCATACTGAAACCCTATAGCCTAAACTTTTAAATGCCTTGTCTGTGGCATCCCGAATTCCGGGCGACGCGGAGCTGAACCAAATGGCCGGTGTTTTGTGTTTCTTTGTTTTCGGACAAATGCTGCCGTCGGTATCGATTAACCCGCGCAGGAATCTTCTCATGTATCCGTGTTTTTCAAAAATCCATTCAGGTGCGTTCAGGTAATTCAGTTTATTCCCGGGCTCAAGACCAAAATGTTCGAGTGTGTGGCACAAATCCTTGCTCTGCTTTGACAGCACTATTGTGCCACTGCTTTTTTTCTCATAAACATTCGGCTTTATCCCAAAAATGCGTTCCATTAATCCGGGCAAATATTTGGAAACGTATTCATTGTCGTGTTCAAGATGCCCTGTAATGCGTGCCTGGTAATGGCTTCCTTTTGTGCGGACATATATCCCTCCGTCCCCGAGCATCGCCCCAAGGAATTCGGCAAGGTCTGCCGAAGTTTCAGTTGCAAGTAGCCTTTGCATTCTTGGGTGGTGTTTTGAGAGTTTTCCGCCTTTGCTTCTGCCCCAGTTTCTGTTCCTGACCTCTGTGATGTGCTCTATGAAGTCAGAATTGGAGAGTTCGCCTAGCTTGAGGAAAATATCTGCCTTTAAAGTGCGTCGCTCCTTCAAAAGTTCGTTTTTAAGGTAGTTTGGGCTTATCCCAAGTTCTTTTGCCAGCTTAGGCCAGCTATATCCTTTGGCTTCCTTTGCTTTTTTTACAAGCTCTGTCTGCTTCCCTGGGCAAAGAACTATTCTGTCGGTATTCCTCGTATTCACGTTATTTTTGGGTTTATTGTGTTTATCAAGATTTTCAGGGTTCGGTGCCGGTGCAAAGCCCGGAGAAATCAGGCAATTTCCAAATTTTACGCTCATTTCAGGCCCTCGTCTTCCTTGTTGTTCCACAATTCGCGCATCTTTTCTTGCTGCAGTTTATCCGTATCATGAATCCTGGTAACCGGGTTTATCGCCACTATGCCTTCCGCCTGCGCAAAATCCTTTGTGTTTTCCGTGTAGATTTTTAGCACGTTCTTTTCCTTCATAGTTTCTGCAATGAGTGCATCCCAGAATGGCCCTTTGCCATTTTGCCTGAAAGGGCTTTCTCAACCGTGCCGGCCTTGTAATTAATTTTTTTCCAGTTTGGGGTCTGGTTTATCTCCATGATTATCTGCTTTACCTCTGATTTCGGGAGCGGTTTCTGCACTTTATTCAGCAGCACGGATGAGAGCTCCGCAAGCACCTGGTTGCCCACAAAAAACCCTTTTCGCCCCTGAAGCAGGCTTCCGCTATTTTTTTGCACACTTCATGCTTTTCCCCGGCATCCTTTTGGTAAGCGTAAACAAGGGTGTTTGTGTCAACGGAAAATGCGTTCGCTATCTTTCATGAAGCTCATCCCTGTTTTTGTACAGCAGCCTGCCCATCGAATAACCCCTCGCAAGCCTGTCAAGCGCCCTTTTCCTAAAACGGGTTTGCTGCGTTTTTCCGCTATTCATGCCAACAGCCCTCTGAGCCTTGATTCCAACTCCTCATAAAGTGACTTTCTTTTTTCGGCGCCCAGGGCGAAAAGTTTTTTCTCAATTGCCCTTTCATGAACCGTGAATATATAATTCGCCTTTATGACGCTGTCTTTTACGGCGCCCTCGGCTTTAGTGAGCGGCACGCCTTTCATATCGGTGTTGCTTGTGATTCCGGCAACGGTAATATTCCCGAATTCGGAAAACAGCACGACCGCCGGCCTTTTTTTGACTTCAAATGTGTCAGTGAACTGCACATTGGCTAAAACGACGTCGCCCGCTTTATACATTCTCCCACTCCTCATCTTCCTTGTTGTCCCACAGCTCCTTCATCTTTTCCTGCTGTATCCTGTGGAGGTATTCATCATACTGGTTCATGGATTTCCAACTCCTCTTGACTTTAATCAGGTCTATGAGAAGTTCAGAATATGTCTGCCTTTCATATTGTTTTTCCTTTTTCAGTTCTCTAAGGACTTCGTCCTTGATTTGGATTGTCGTGATTCCCATATAGCAACACCATAGTAGCCATATATCCTTCTATTTAAATTTTTATCGTTGCAGCCATCAATACATTATTTATAACTTTCTCCCGTGATTAGATTAACTTAATATACTATGCTGGCGCATAATATATTGGCTAGAGGTTAAGTATGGTCTTTTTCGAAGCCGTGCAGGCAGCGGCCAACCTAGACTTGGGATTTTTCATAGACATGGTTCTGTCGAACATCGCGTGGGTTTTTGTATTCTATGCAATGATTTACATTTTCTTTCACGGAAAGAAAACCTTTTACTTCTTCGTCCTCTGGGGCTTCCTCCTCTGGGCAATAATGGACTGGCAGAATATCACAGGAATGGCTTTCAGCGGTGCAGGGTTCCTGTTGCTGTATTACGTTTCAAAGCTTGGTTTGCTTGGTTTTGTTGAGTCAGTGCCTTCTCTGAGAAAATACATTGTTGTTGCCTCTTCACTTTCAGCCTACGCACTCATTTGGCTCTACACTTTCCTCATAGGAGGCGGTTCCTGATGGGCTTCAAGCTTGTGGTTTATGGGCTCTGGTTCAGCCTGATATACCTTGGCATGGCAGCCTTCGGCGAAGCAATCTTCCCAAGTTCGCTGAAAAGCACAGCTTTCACAGACCTTGGCATACTGAGCTTCTTCTGCCTCCTTGTGCTGGACTCGTTGTTTACCTTAGGGAGCGTGGAGTGACATGGGCGCATTTGAGTACCTCTGGGCTGCGTTCAACCTTGACTTTGGCTTCCTTATAGACGTGGTTATGGCAAACCTTCTATGGGTATTCCTCTTTATCGCCGCGGGTTATTTCTTTTCGGAAGGCAAGGCTCCGCTCAAGAGGGCATTAATCCTGCTGTTCCTTGTAATAACTTCCATTGACATATTCCATCTCATACACTTTAGCATCTACACAGCGACAGGCCTCGCAATCCTGTACTTCCTAAGGGTCCCTGTCCTGATATTTGTCGAGAAGACAAAAGGCCTTTCAAAATATTTCGCGCTTGCGTGGCTGGCCACATGGTTCATAGCCATAACCATAGTTGCGTTCGGGATGTGATGGGCATGATGTTCGACCTCGCAGTTAAAAGCCTCCCCTGGACTGTCGCGCACATGTTCTTCTTTTGGTGCATAGGAATAATCGCCGGCGTGAATCTCGGCAGCCTTGCATTTTCGGCGGGCGGCTTCGTGATATTCTACATCACGACCTACAGCTACCTCAGGAGCCTCAGGCCAAATTGACGCTTACCCCGCGGCTGGACGCCTCTAGCCAGATTTCCTCCGCGGGATTTTTTCTTATCAAATCAGGTTTCTTGGAGCGAACTTGAAACATCAATGTCATGGATTCATTCCCTCTTTTATTGTGTCATACGCGTGCCGGATTATGCATAAGGCGCAAAACGGGTTGTAATCCTTACACCTTTTGCCATAGTTTTTAGTAACGTAATTTTTCAGGTCTTGTGTTAGTTTGCGGGTTTTTTTGTCTGTCATTTTTGCCTCCGTTATTTTTTGGATTGAAATAATATATAAAATATGTGATCAGACTTTAATAGTTGCACCGGCAGTGAACCCCCTCGAAACCATTTAAGAGTCTTTAAACAAAACTCTTGAATGCAAAATTATTTTGACCTGAATTTATTGGCTGAAAAATCCGATTCGCGCCATACTGCTGTGCATCTCAAGGTGAACGGACTTTGCCGTGAAGATATTGATTTTGACAAAGTGTCTTCACTTGGCTACTCCAAATCGACTATTCATGGGTGGCTAAGCCAAACACATTCAATCCCTATAAGCGTTCTAAAAGATCCAAATTCAATATGTGCTCGAATCCAATTTCTTAATTCTAAAGCCTCTAAACAGAATGTAAAATTGCCTGTGCTTGATGAAAAGTTATTGTATTTTGTCGGGGTTGTTTATGGAGATGGCAATATCTCCCCGACCATCAGAAAAAAGGGCTATAGATACCACAGGGTTCTAGTTGAAAAAGGCGTATCGAAATATTCGGCATCGTTTTTACCCGCTCTTATCGAAGAATTATTTGGGATAAAACCAAAACTATATTTCAGAATGAGGGTTGGCAAAATGGTCGCAATTACTATTTATTCAAAAATCATTTCAAGAATATTTACCAATATTTTTGGTTTTGTTTACGGGAAAAAATCTGATGTGGTGATTGACCAAATAAGGAAACTCCCAAGAGCACTGCAAAAGGCTTTTGTCACTGGTTTGCTTGACACGGATGGAGGGAAATCAGGCGGTTCATTTGCATTTTGCAGTGCCTCCGAAAAGACCGCTTTATTCGTAAAAGAGTTTCTGGAGAGCAATCTGCTTTCTACAAAACTTTATTTTCAAAAATATGGCAAGTACTCATGGTACCAAGTTCGTGTGCCAGTTAAAGACAAAAATAAATTTCTAGCCGCCTTCCAGCTGAAAAATGAAAGAAAATATGCCGATGGGCAGAGTTGAACTGCCGTCTAGAGATTATGAGTCTCCCGGTCTACCGTTAACCTACACCGGCAACGTTTGGCAAAAAGATTCTTCCCGCCCGAACCTTTAAAATGATTGCTTTTGTGGTTTGCGCCTACTTGAACTCCGTGCGGCTCAGCAGCCGTATCTTCTTCCCGTGCAAAATTATCTTGTCCGCGTACCCCACAAAGAGGCCTGTTTCAAGCACGCCTGGAATGTTCTTGGAATCCCTTTCAAGCTCGTCATAATCAAAGATGCCGTCAAAGACAACATCAATAATGTAATTTCCCGTTTCTGTCTTGAAAGGAACGCCGTTTGTTTCGCGGCGCCGCGCCCTTCCGTAAGTGTCCAGCTGATTTAACGTCCTTTTCCACCCGAATGTCGCAACCTCAAAAGGGATGGTTCCCTTCAGCCTCTCAACCATGTTCTGCTCCTCGGCAATCACAACAAGCGTTCCGGCGCTCTGGGCAATCATCTTGTCGCGCACAAGCGAGAGGCTGTTGCGCTTTATGAAATTGTATCCCGAATCAACCTGGTCCACAAACTCTATCGCCACGTCAATTTCCCTGTCGTTGATGTCGGCGATTGGAATCCCTATGCTCGAGGCAACAGTCGCATTCCTCATTGAAGTGGGAACGAACTCTATTTCATTTATGGGGATGTGGTCTTTCTCCAGCGCAAGCGCAAGGTTTTTGAGGAAGCGCTCGCCAAGTTCCCCCGAGCCGATGCTGACAACATCCCCGTCCTTGATGTACCTCACTATGAAGGCCTCGATATGCTCGTCTTCCATATTGCTAGATAGGGGCAAAAGAGGTATTTATGGGTTCGGTTTCCCCGTGTTTCAGAGGCAAAAAACCGCGGCCTTCCGGCATGCCAAAAATAAAAAAATAAAGAATTAGAAAACCGGAAACTTTTCCCACTGACCAATTATCAGTTAGTAGTTGGAAGGCTTCTTGTGCTTTTGGTAGCAATCCCTGCAATATACAGGCCTGCCTTCCATCGGCTTGAACGGCACCTGAGTCTGCTGTCCGCAATCGGAGCAGGTGGCGTCGAACATTTGCCTTGGTCCGCCAAATGGCATTTTTCTCTTCACCTTTTTTGTTTTATAATTCGCCTTCCAATGCGTATTTGGGCAGTGGAAGCCAAACTAAAAATAGGCTTTCCAAGGGCTTATAAAGGGATGCTTGGGGTTGGTGCCAGTGCGGAAAAATACGCCAAAATACCATAGAGCCGAAGGCGGGATTTGAACCCGCGATCTCTCCCTCATCGTCTCAACCCTAGATTGAGATACCAAGGGAGTGCAGAACCACCATGCTCCTTCGGCCTAAAACCTCAAAAACTTACCTTCGCAAACAATTAAAAATTCAGGCAGGGGCGGCAAATTCACTTTCCAATAAATTCCGCGATGCCTTTCGCATCATCAAGCGCGAATTCCCTCTCCGCGCCGGATGACATCTCCTTGACTTTCAGCTTTCCCGATTTGATTTCATTCTCGCCGAGCACAACCACAAAGGCAATCCCCTTCCTGTTCGCATACTCGAGGCTCTTCTTCAAATTCCGGCCCATCAAATCGACTTCCACTGCAAGCCCCGCTTTCCTGAGCCGGCTCGCAATTTTCACCGCTTCCGCCCCCTGCTCCGCGGAGAAAGGGGCGACGTAAATCTCGCTGTTCGCGCCCAGCGAAAGCGTTTTCTCAAGGTTGTCAAGAAGCCTGTCCACGCCAAAGCTTATTCCAACCGCAGGGGTCGGCTGGCCGCCGTAAATCTCAATCAACTTGTCATACCTTCCGCCCCCGCCCACGCTCGGGCCGCCCTCAACTGAAACCTCGAACACGTTGCCTGTGTAATACTCGAGGCCGCGCGCGAGGCTCAAATCAAAAACAATTTCATTTATGCCGTTCCGCTTCCCAAGCCCAAGAAGCGCCTCAAGCTCTTTTACGCAATCCGCCTCGCCCAGAATGTCCTTTACCTGCGGAAAAGAATTCACCGAGATTTTATCAAGGAATTCATCTGCAATCCCTTTCGCATCAAGCTCCTTGCGCACTTCATTTTCGCCGATTTTGTCCAGCTTGTCAATGCTTCTCATGGCGTCCTTTGCCTGCGATTCGGCAACCCCGCATTTCTTGGCAACCTCTTCGAGCACCATCCTATTATTCACCTTTATTCTGAACTCAAGCCCGAGCGAGCGCATGATGTCCGCGGCTATTTGCAGGCACTCAAAATCAGCCAAGGCCCCCTTCGGGCCGATTATGTCAACATCTGCTTGGGTGAATTCGCGGTACCTTTTTGCCGCGGGCCTATCGTACCGATAAACCGTGCCGATGCAATAGCGCTTGAACGGCTTCTGGAGAGCGGTGTTTGAAGCAACAATGCGCGCGAGAGGAACCGTGAGGTCGTAGCGCATCCCAAGCTCGCGCTCGCCCTTGTCCTTGAAATAATAAATCTCATCCTTTATCGCTTCGCCGCCCGAGCCTTTCGCGGCGAGCAGCGCGAAGTCCTCGAGCACGGGGCTCTGCAGCGGCTCGAACCCGTACTTCTCGAAAATGCGCCTGCACGTGTCCTCAATGAACTGCTTCTTGCGCGCAAGCTCGCCCGAAAAGTCGCGCATGCCCTTTACAACTTCAAAGCTCATGCGCGTAACTCCAGGTTTCTTTCTTTCGGGCAACTTACACTTTCTTTTCTTTTTGAAAGAAAAGAAATGGCAGGAGTGCGACCACCGGGATTCGAACCCGGCCCTAGGGCTCCACAGGCCCTCTTGCTACCACTACAACATGGCCGCCATGAAAAACCAGTTTTTTGGCTTGCACTCTGCTGGCTAAGGGAAGTAAATGGAAAATCAGCTATTGTTGTGAAGTAAATCCCTTTCCATGAAATAACTATGCCTGCGCTTCGGTTTAAATAGCTTTCAGGTCGGCCTTTGGAGTCTCGCATGGGGCTTCTTCTCGGATTTGAAATCCAAAGCCGCCGAGTTGATGCAGTACCGCAACCCTTTTCTTTCTCTTGCAAGAGAAAGAAAAGCGTTGGCGGAAAAGAAAGAGAAGCTACTTTTGGGATTTTTTATCCTCCCTGAAATCTAGAGAGACCGAATTTATGCAGTACCTTTTTCCAGTAGGTTTCGGCCCGTCATCAAAAACATGCCCGAGGTGCGAGCCGCAATTCGCGCACTGCACTTCTATCCTGCGCATGAGCATGCTGTTGTCTTCCACAAGCTTCACATTGCCCTTCTCGATGACATCATAGAAGCTCGGCCAGCCCGTGCCAGAATCGAATTTCGTGCCCGCATCGAAAAGCGGTTTCCCGCACGCGACGCACATGTAAGTGCCTTTCTCCTTGTTGTGCAGGAGCTTGCCCGTGAAAGGCATCTCCGTTCCGCCGAGCCTGCAAACGTGATATTGCTCGGGGGAGAGCTTCTCCTTCCA
>CAYJRH010000014.1:7009-9704 GCA_964372565.1 uncultured archaeon | reverse complement strand
TGCGGGGGGCAGGACTCGCCCGAAAACCCACACCACCTCCTGCTGAATTTTTTCCTACACCTGAGCTTTTCTCGGCTTAAACCTTTGCACTCTTAAAATGCTGACTTTTGGTGCAAAGGGTTTAATGCCTCCAAAAGCTCCAAGCCGTTTTCGGAAAAAATTCATTTCAACGGAGGTGGTTTGTGATGGTTTTTCCTACAATTCAAGCCCCAAGTAGGGGAGAAATAATCAGAGCCTTAAAGGCTTCAGGGGTCGGAGAAGAGCTAACCGACAGAGAACTCTGGATTCTTGAAGAGCTCGGGGGCGATTCTGAATGACCCGTCCAATTTTTTCGGACTTGACACCGGCACCCAGCCCCCTCGAAAGGGATTATATTGCTCCGCATCAGCAATCGCTGATGCGCTTCAATTTGTTCAGTCTTCATGATTCTAAAGAAGACATTAATGTGAGGCGGCTAATTAGGGTTTACTCTGTTCTGCCGAAATTCGCCACTTTCTCCAATAGCTCGTGCGATGCGCAGGCAAAAAAGGTTGTGGCGTTTCTGAGAGGAATGAATGATAAGCTCAAAAAAGAATATTCACTCGGCTGGAAACATATTTGGATGAAAAACATTGGTTACAATTTTGCCAGAAAGAGCGTTGACGACTGGTTCATCGGCCGAGCTTCGATACCGCTCATCGCTCTGCAAAAATTGTCATTCTTTGGTTTGGAAAAAGAAGTTAATGAATTAGTTGATGGTTGTGAGTATTTTTCAACGACCACTCGCAAACCATATCTGGTGCCTCATTTCATTACTGCCGAACTAGCCTATTTGACTGGGGCAATTCTCGGGGATGGGCATCTTAATAAGAAACAAGACAAAATCGGTTTTGAAGTTGCAGAAAAATGGCTTGCCGAAAAATTTGCGCAAAATGTGAAAATTGTCTTTGACCACACCTTGCCTATCCATCAAAGATTAGACCGCGGAAGGCTTCGGTATTTTGTAATATTTGGCAATAAGTCTGCAAAGCGAATTTTCAATAAAATAATGGAAATTCCAGTAGGGAAAAAATCAAATATAATTACGGTTCCTAGTTTGATGAAATCCTCTTCCCAAGAAATCAAGAATTTTTTTCTTGAGGGAGTTTTTGACACCGATGGCGGAAAGCGCGGGAAAAATAGGTTAGGATTGACCAGCGCTTCCAAGAGGTTTAGGGATGGGATTTTTGACTTGATTGAAGAGCAGGGAATCAAGGTTTCCAAAGACGAGTGGGTCAATAAGCTATATAATAAAAGCTACTACGGGCTAAGATTTAGTAAAAGTGCCAACCCAAAGTTTATGCAGGAGTAGCGAAGCGGTCAAACGTATTACCCTTAGGAGGTAATGGCTTAGTGCCTTCGGAGGTTCGAATCCTCCCTCCTGCAATTTTTACTGCATTCCGCTTTGCATCTGCGGGGCTAGAGTAACCCTTAATTGCTGCTTTGCAGAAACGTCAAACGCCATCGGAATGTCCAGCTTCACGCTCACATACCATTCAACGCTGTTGTTGCGGTTTTCCTCCAGCCACCCGAATATGCCTCCAACGAAATCGTTGCCGCGCGGCGTCTGCATGAGAATGCCCTGCGGAATCTGGAAAGTAAATGCGTACTGCTTTTGCCCCTCGTACTGGCTGTAATTCCTCTCGCCGTCAAGCCTCTTTTCCTGCCGGTGGAGTATTTCGGTGTGCCTGTGCTTCCCGCTTCCCCTTTGTATTTGCGCCCAGAACTCCGCGACGACCCCGTGGGCTTGCGCCTCTGCGTTCATGCTCAGGGTGGCAGTTCCTTCAACCATGTCCAATGGATGCAGTTCTGTGCGGTTCAGCCGCAGTTCCATCTTGCCCGCGCCTAATCCAAGGATAGCCATGTTCAACCACTATTTTTCAAGTTCCTCAATAAGTTTATGCGGTTCTTTTACCGAAACAAAAACTTCCTCAATCGGATTTTCAGGGGCAATTTTTTCATGCATCTGCCTGGCAAAATCCGGAATTTGGGTTTTCATATCGTTTGGCATATTTTCCCAACTGCCGCTCCCCATGTATGGAAGTGCATTTTTGAATTTTATTAAAACAGCATTTTCAGGGTTAGTTACATATTTTTGGTTTAAAGGTCTGCTACCAATAGGCATAATATCATTCGCAGAAGCAAGCCGTGCTTCCAGGACATTTTCCCTCGCAAAATAAAAATACGGCCTGCTTTTATCCAGTCTTTTGTTATTCTTTGGGTAAGAGTAGCCATTTTTGCTTGAGCTCTTTAAAAATTTTGAAAATAAGTCAACGACTGATTGGGAAAGGCGTCCTCTTCCCGGTATTGAGACAGTTCCGTCGTCAGTGACCGTGACTTTTCTCAGAACCACTGCCAATTCGTTCCAAATGCCAAATATGATGAAAATCAGAATGAATGATATTATTATTCCGCTTAGGAGAAACGGATTTTCCGATACGCCCTTCCAGTTCCCCGCGCCATAACTATTAAGAGCAAGGAAGAAAGTCACAAATGACCATAAAATCCCCCCGACGATAAAAACTATCTTTTTGATATCAACATCGTCAGAAAATGACTTCAACATACGTACCTCATTGCATTTTCTGATATTTAATAGGCGCTCCCGCTCCGAGTCCCGCCTCGGAAGGGCGAGGGCTGTTCTTGTGGAACAGCCCGTGCTTCGCGTTTTCCGAGT
>CAYJRH010000014.1:0-6909 GCA_964372565.1 uncultured archaeon | reverse complement strand
GAGCGCTCCCGCTGGGATTTGAACCCAGATTGCCAGCTTCGCGGGCTAGAGTCATATCCAGGTTAGACCACGGGAGCTTTTAAGGCAATAAAATAACTGATTAGGGAAACTTTAAATTAGCTGTTTTGGGGGTTTGTTCGCGCCTGTTGTAGGGTGCAAAGTCCCTTGCCAGCTATAACGAATAATACCCGCTCAGATTTTCTTTGCCTCTTCCATGAGGTCGCTTATTGAGTATTGCGACTTGTAACCTGTGCTTATGAGGTATTGCTCGAATTCCCATAGGGTCATGGAAGCTTTTTCGGCTGCCTTGCCCATGGTTATTTTGCCTGCTGCGTATTCCTTGGCGGCTTTTTTTCTGGCGCGTGATGCATAGCCCTCCTCTATGAGCGCCCTTATTGCGGTTGACCTGTCCAGTTTCTCTTCCTCGCCCATTTTGTCCACCCTTTTGAGCAGGTCGTTTTCAAGGCGTATTCCTATTGCCTGCGATTCACCCATTTTTATGCACCTCCAATAATATCGCATCCAAAACCTGGCTGCTGAACCAGCCTATTCGCCTGAGCTTATTTATTGACTCCCCAAGCTTTTCCTTCGTTATTTTCTTTTTCCTGTAAAGCGAGAGCAATATTGAGGGCGTGCCGATAATATTTAAATCAAGCACATCTTTTTTGCTCCGCACATTGTCATCGTCGCAGGCCATCAATCCAGCTTTTTCCTGCCAGTAAAGCGCCACTGCCTCGGCTTCGCCGCCAAAAATGTTGAACTGGTTGGCTCTTTTCTCGAGATTTTTGTTTTTTAGGGCCTTTACCGAAATTTTCCCTTTTTGGATTATTTCCTCAACCAAAAATGCGTCAGGGTACCCATTTTTCTTCCCGTTCACGACAACCTCCTCAAAAACTTTTTCCGGGATTATTATGTCGGAAAAATGCCCGCAGCTTTTTTCTAGGAGGGTTATTTTAGCAAGGTGGATAAGCACCATCGAGTCCTTTACGACAATCATATGTATAACATTGTGCACATTGTTATATATAATGGTTTTGTGCTGCCGGCCTTGTCCGGAAGCCTGAACTGCGCACAATTTGCGGGCACAAGCTTCAGAGCAGGCGGATTGCCTTCCCTTCGCTCAGCAACAGCGTTGTTTCCGCCTGCGTGACGGTTTTGCCCTCCTCCTCTTTCAGGAGCGGGAAAGCCATTATGCACTTCTTCTGCATGAGCTCGCGCATCGCGACTTTCCTGCCGAAATCCGTTAATTTTAGCTCGCGCTGGATCCAGCGCTCCGCAAAAGGCAGGTTTGAATAATTCTCGTCCACAAATTCAATTAATTTCCGCGCCTCGATGCTCCTCATGGGCCTCTTCTCCAGCAGCTGGAAAATTTCCGCCTGCGCCCCTTCGCGCACCAATCCAACGCCATCGGTTGCAAAGGGCTCTATCGCAAAGGCCATTCCCTCTTCAAAAGTGCGCGAATCCTTCGAGCCGACATTGGGGATGTTCGGCTCGGTGTGCGCATCGTATTCATCAACCCCGTGGCCGCTGAGGTTCTGTATCGGCCTGAAGCCCCTGCCCCTAATTGTTTCCTCAACAATTCCTCCAATCCCGCCAACCAATGCGCCTTCCTTAACCGCTGCAACGGCCTTTTCGAGCGCCTCCTCCGCAGCCTTCACCATCGCACCGTGCTTCCCGGAAAAATCAATCGTGCAGGCCGAATCCGCAATGAATCCGTCAACATGGACGCCTATGTCTACTTTTATCACGTCGTTTTCCCCGACAGTGTCCTCAGATTCAAACGCGGGGGTATAATGCGCGGCGACATGGTTGGCCGACAAATTTATCGGGAACGCGGGCTCCCCGCCCTTCTTGCGTATGGCCCCTTCAATCTCCTCCGCGAACAAAAAAAGGTTTGTGCCTACCTTGAGCTTCTTCGCGGCGAGCTCCTGGCACTCCTTCGTGATTTCGCCGGCTTTTTTGTACTTTGCAACGGTTTCCTTGTCCATGAAAAACACTCTATCAATTGGATTTGGAACGGTTTAAATTATTGCGCAATGCCGAAAACAGAATATTGTTATGTTGAAGTCATTTGTGCCCGAAGAGCGTCTGCTGCTTCCCGCCCTGCACCAAATCCTCTTTCGAGTACCCAAGCTCCTGCATTATCAGCGCCACTGCAGGAAGTATCTGGTGCTCGATGTAATACTCCGAGTCATAATCCCCTTCCTTCACGTACTCCTCGAGCTCCGCCTTGTCGGAAATCTTCTTTGTGTTCGATTTGCCTTTTGTGATTACAAACGTGATGATGCTGCCGACATCAATGTCCTTCCCGCGCTTCATCGCCTTCTCCGCGGCGGCGACCTGCGGCCCCGGAGAATCGTATTTCGAGGGGTTGCGCTTGAGCTGCTTCATTATCACAAGCTCGCGCTTTGGCACCTTGCCTTCCTTGAGGCGCCGGATGGTTTCCTTCGCAACGGCAATCGCCTTTGCGGTGTCGCCGTCCTTCAGCACCGCTTCAATGACGGCTTTCTGCGTTTCCTTCGCGATGATTGCCCAGTCGCGCCTCACATACTCGAAGCCCACGATCTTCAGGTTGCCCTTGTAATCGATGAGCGCGTACTTCTTTTTCGCCGCGCCGCCCTCCTTCTTCGTGACAAAGATGCCGCGCCTGTAGAGGCCGTCGAGCTCAAGCTCCATTGTTTCCGGAAGAGCAGAATTTGTCTTCTCCATGAATCGGCGCACATCTTCTTCGCCTTTGCCGTTTGGAATTCGCAAAAAACAGGAATCTGTGTCGTTGTATAGCACGGTGAATCCCTCTGCCTCGGCCTTGTGTGATACGTCTTGTATGTAATGCCTGCTCCACGCCGTCACCGCGCGCGCGGCCTCGCGCGAGTACCACCTCGCGCGCGCGTAGCCCAAGTAGCCATAATGCGAGTTCAGCAGAATCTTCAGCGCGTGCTGCCTTGCGTTCATCATCATATATGCGGGGTCTGCCTTGTCCATCTTCTTCACCGCGGCCTTCAGCCGCGCCCTCTCGCCAAGGATTTCCTCCAAAATGCCTGTAAGGAACCCCTTTCTCTTCTCGCAAAACCAGTCCTTGTCTGGCGAAACATTCTTCCCGCTCCGGCATTCCGGGTGGCTGCACCTCAGCGTATCCGGGCTGATGTTGTGGGCAATCATGATGCTCGGGTGAAGCGAGCGGAAGTCGAGGACCGCGATGTTCTCATGCAATCCCGGGAGCGGTTCCTTCACGAACCCGCCCTCATATGTCTGCAGCGAGCGCTGGCTCGATTCTGCCTCGCTCGGCTTGTTGGGCATTAATAGGTTCAAATCCGCGCTTTTTATCGTGAGCAGCTGCTCGACCATCTGCGATGATGTTGCGCGGCTGGTTTCCGAAAGCGTCCAGCGCAGCATTGCGCACAATTGCAGTTGAAGCGGCAAGAACTCCTTTGCAAGGCGCAGCGTGACCTCGGTATCTTCCCTGTTATAGGCAATAACGGAATCGAATTCCCCCCTGTCCCACATTTCATTTATGCTTGCAGCGGCAACCTTTACTTTCGGCTTGCCAAATAATTTTTCGGAAACGCTCTCCAAGTCAAACTTGATCAGGCTCACCGCGTTGATTCGCGCCATGAACTTGAGAAGCGCGTACGCATCGAGGTGCTGCGTTCCCGCAATCTGCGCCTCCTTGTAAATCCCTTTTTCCCTGATGCTCACTCCGCCGAACCCGAAATCGCATTTCACTTTGAGGCGCTCGCACCTCTCCTTTATGTACGGCAAATCAAAGCTGTCGCCATTGTAAGTTACGAGCGCATCAAGCTGCAGGCCACGTATGCCATTCAGCGCTGCCTCAAGCATCCCCTTCTCATCCTTCAGCACAACCGCATGCGGGTCCGCGCTTTTTTTGTAGGTGTACACTTTTGTCCCCTCGGATGTGCACACCGCAAACATGAGTATCGGGTCCTTTGTCGGGTCGGAAAACCTTCCCGGAGAATATGTTTCGAGGTCGATTGCCGCAATGCGCGGCTCGGCGCGCGTTTCATTTTCCGCAGAGCGTATTTCAAGGATTTTCCCCCCTTCCTCCAAAACCTCAACACCTTGCATCGGCCTGAGCGCCTTGTCAATGAGGTAGCGGTTCGCGAAAGGGATGTCGTACTCGCGCTTTTCCACGACTCCCGCAACGCCCTCAATGGACTCGCGCGCTTTCACAAGGTCCTGCGGGTTCCTGAACCACACCTTCACCGCTCCCTGTGCATTATCCTTCTTCACTTCTTCTGCGCCCAGCGCCCTTGTCCCCCCGCCAAAATCGTGGCTTTTGAGTTCCTTGACTGTGGCGCCTGTGTCGCGGGAAATGACATGGAAATATGGCCTGAACCGCGGGTCCTCAAGCATCCTGATGCCGTTTCCAGTGTCAATAAAAACCCTGATTACGGCGTCTCCCGCATCCGAAACCCTGTAATCAACGTCAAGGAGAATGCCGTTGGCGTTAAGCTTATTAGAGGCCATGCACTAATTCTAACCAGAAAAGGGTTTTATAGGGGTGTAGTTTTTTGCCGCCGCATCAAAGGCATTTCCAGCAGCAGCCGGATCAGGGCGGAATGCAGCAGCAGCCGCAAACGCCCCAGCGCCCCATGGCCGGGCAGCCAAACGTCTTCTCAAGGGTAAACAGCGATATTACCGCCCTGAACAGCAGCATACTGCTGCTTTCGCAGAAAATGAGGTTCCTCATCCGCAACGAAAAGATACTCGGCAGGAACCTGATTGTCGTCAACAAAAAGCTCAAGGAAATGCAGGAAAGCCGCATTCAGGGCTCAGGCCCAATCGACTCCGCCGCCTTCGGGAACGAGTTCTCGCAGATTTCCTCGCGCCTTGATGAAATCACCGAGCGCCTTGTTCGTATGGAATCGGAAGTCGAAAACATAAGGCAGAACTACGCGAAATCCGAACAAGTGAGCGAGATAAAATACGTTGTCAACTCGATAAACCCGCTCGAGTTCGCGACGCTCAAGGACGTGCAGGAAATAGTTTCAGGCAAGGGCGCTAAAGCAAAGAAGTAATTGTGGTTATCCATGCCTCCAAGGCAACAAATTGTGCTGAAAAGGGCTCTGAAAAAATTGAGTGCATTGGTCCCGATTCCCAAATAGGCCCCGGTGGCGGCATTGTTAGCGCGACTGAAACAATCGGAATGATTGGGATTAACGCGAGATGGCTCCTCGCAGAACCAGGCTATGCAAAGCAACACTTTACCATTTTCATGAATGAATATGGGGCTCGATGCCTTCGCTCAATCAACGCTTTTTTAAGAAGGAATGGCGGGAAGCCTCTGACTGCTGCCGAGTTCAGGGCATATGTCCTTGAAATGGCAAAGAATGCCAAGAAAAAAACCGGCTTGCATTGAATTTTTCACGGCGCCTGCCTGCTCAGCGTGGGCCTGACAAGCACGCGGTAAGCCTTTTTGTTTGCAAGCTGCACCCCGATGTCGTTTGCGTTCACGACATTTATCTGCGCTTTTGCCGAGCCCTTGATTTGGCTTGGCACGTCAAGCTCCGTATCGGCCGCGAGCGTATAGCACACGCCGTAATTCGAGGCATCGCCGAGGATGTCCAGCAGCTCATCCACGCTGGCGGCGCGCCTTTCCCTTCGCTTGAGGTTTTTCGCATTCGGAACAATAAGCATCATCCTCAATTCCTGCGTTTTTCCCCTCTTTCTCGCGTAATTGTAAATTCCCTTCACCAATGAGCTGAATAGGAGGAGCGATGACCTCTCGTCCATGGCCTCGAATTCGACGACAGTCGCCCGTGCAATGTTTGCCATGCCCTGCTTCGCCATCTCATCGACATCATTCTGGCTGCCGAAGAGGTTCGGGTATACGGCATCCATGAGCTTGATTATGCGGGCGGCCTTCCTGATTTTGAACTCGCTGAACTCCTCTGTCTGGCCGATGTTCGAAATCCTCTCGATGAGCTCGTTCACAGAGCCGATTTCCCCCATTGCCGCGGCCAACGCATAAATCCGGGGGAAATCCTTTTCCCCCACTCCAAAGAGCTCAGCAACAGCATCCGGATTCAGGATATTCAAATCAACCTTGATGTCGGACCTTGCCTTCACCAGCCTTGCGGGGAAGCCGAGCGGGTCGACATTTACATCGTATTTCTGCAGCTCCGCGGGGTTTTTGTTCGCCTCGCCGATGCCGGAAAATTTCCTTTCAAAATCGACGAACACAGCTGGAATGTTAGCGAGGAGGGCGCTCTCCCCGATTACCTGAAGCACGTTGTACCTGTCATGCGGCTCGCCATCTGTTACTAAAGTGCGGGTGAAGAGCGACATTGGCTCGATGACGCGGTTCCTGTCGCGAGTGATGCCGAGCATGATTTCGCCCTTTGTTATGGGCCTTAGCTGCGGCTCCTGCATTGTGCCGTGCTGCTGGAAAGGCGCTATTGCGGGCACCAGCATGGGCTGCGAGAAGAACGAAATCTGCACATCCTGCGCCTCCTCGCCGATTTCCTTCAAATCCAGCTCATAGGCCTTTGAAACCTCCTTCATCATTGTGGAGGAAGCGTCGAGCCTTTTCAGGAGGTTGTCAACCTCTTCGATGAATTCGCTCTCCGACCACTTGACATAAACGGGCTTGCTGCCAAGGAGAAGGAACTTGTGGGTTGTTTTTTCGTCATGCTTTGTTATTATCATTGCCTCGCGCGGCAGTGTTTCAATGAAGGATTCGACCTCGCCCTTCGCGCTGAAAACCTTGTATACCTCGGCAATCGCGCCCTCCACAGCATCGAGCTTTTTCTCGTAAATGAGTATCAACAGCACTTTTTCGGGGTTCGAGTAAAGCTCTATGTCATGCTCCTGGAAAACCCCTGAAAAAAGCCTTTCCCACGGCCCGAAGCCTATTTTGAACAGGTTCATTCCAATCTATTGCGCGGAATT
>CAYJRH010000013.1:0-20131 GCA_964372565.1 uncultured archaeon | reverse complement strand
GTTTGAAGCCGAAAATGCCCTGCGAGAGGCCACCAATTGATGCGATTGCTGCGAACCAACGAGGCCAGGGCTACGAAAAAATAGCCATTTAAAATCATCCTAAAACCCTCTTAGCATGCTCTTCCTTGTTGGTTTGGGCCTCAAGCCCAAGCACCTCACTCAGGAGGCGCTCGATGCGCTGCGGCAGTGCCGGAAGGCTTACCTCGAAAACTACACTTCGGAATATTCCGAGGGAGGCTATGAAGACATCGAGGACATCATCGGCAAGGCATTCACAAAACTTGGCAGGCAGGAAGTGGAGGAAGGGTTTTCCGCGATATTGGAGGAAGCCAAAACAACGGATATATGCCTCGCCGTGTTCGGCAACCCGATGAATGCGACAACTCATGTCCAGATTCTATTGGATGCGCAGGCCGCGGGAGCCAAGGCGAAAGCGATCCCCGGGATAAGCATCTTCGAATACGTTTCTTTCGCCGGGCTGGAGCGCTACAAGTTCGGCAGGACAACAAGCATTGTTTTCCATGGAGAGGATTACGAGCCGGAAAGCTTCTATGACACCATACTCGAAAACAAGAAAAGCGGCCTTCACACCTTGTGCCTCCTTGACATAAAAAAGGATGAAGGCAGGATGATGGACATAAGGCACGCGGTCTCATTGCTGGAAAGCATCGAGGAGAAGCGTGAGGAGAACGTGCTTGGCGAAAGCCTTGCTGTCGGGATTGCGGGCGCAGGCTCGAAAAGCGGGCAAATGAAGGCGGGGACCATGGAGCAGCTCAGGGGCCACAATTTTTCAGGCTTCCCGCAGGCGCTCGTGATTTGCGGAAAATTGAACGAGAAGGAAATCGAGGCGCTGCGGGCACTGGGTGGCCTGGAATGAAGCCTCACGAAAAAGGGAAAAACGGCGGCAACCCCGCCGAAGAACAGCTCGCGGAAAAAACCGCGAAGTACAGGGAGCTTACGAGGATGGCGCTCGCGAAAGTTGAACTGCACCCTGCAAAAGGGGCAAGGGAAAATGAAATGGGGAAAAAACTCCTTGAAATGGCGGAAGCTTATTTTCTGGACGCGCAGTATTTCGAGCGCGAGGGGAAAATGCTCACGGCGCTCGCGGCGTATAGTTACGCGCACGCGTGGATTGACGCGGGCGTGAGGCTGGGGCTTCTGGACGGGAAAGGCGATGGCAGGCTTTTCGTGCTGCCGTGACCGGCCTTATGAACCCGGATAATCATTAAATACGTGTTTCGCCAATTACATAGAGTGGTTTGAATGGGAATATACGACCAGGGCTTCGATTTCAAGATGGCTTTCGGCGACTCCAAGAAGATGTGGCAAATCATTGCGGCCGTTGTTGTTGTCCTGATTATCGGCGCTGCGGGATTTTTTCTGATGCAGGCGGCGAAGCCTTCGGCTCTTGAATTCAAATTTGCGAAAAACCCCATCAAGCCGGACGAAACCACGGCAGTAATAGTCAAGGTTACGAACATCACGGAAGCCGATGCTGTTGATGTCACGCTGAACCTGCGCGCAAAGGAGTACAGCGAATTCACGGTATATTCCAGCGGCCTTGGCTTTGACGGCAAAATCCCGCTGCTGTCAAAGGGAACGTTCCGCGAAATCACATTTGATGTGAATCCTGTTAACAGCATCCCGCCCGGAACTTATGTGCTGGTTGCCAATACGAAAATAAACGGCCAGGATTTTGAAAAGGAAGCCGTGCTGACAGTGCAGAAATGAACCCGCGCAAACTTGTCAGAGAATCGAAAAGCCCTTGAACCCGCGCCGCGGCACGCCCCAATGCTTTTTTACGGATTCGACGCGGCCAGTTGGCGGCCCTTTTTCAATGCAGCGGAGCAGCCTTTCGAGCCTTTCCCCCTCGCCTTCGGCAATGACCTCAACCGTTCCGTCGGGAAGGTTCCTTGCGAAGCCTTTTATCCCGCCAATCAGCAGAGCCTCGGCCTCGACAAAAAAGCGGAACCCCACGCCATGGACGCGGCCGCCCACAATCGCCTCGAGCCTTTCCTGCAAAACAACCGCCACCTTTCGCCAGACCATGCTACTCAAAATCAGCCGCGCATCCCTTCAAGAACCAGCAGCGCCTCGCGGAAAATTTTCTTGTTGTCCTCATGCGTAAGCATGTTCTCGGCCTCTTGCTGGGGAACCCAGCGGAAACCGTCATGTTCGATTATTTCCTGCTCTAGGCTTATTTCTTCTGACATGCTTGCGCGCAGGATGAACGGGGTGTAAATGTATTTGGTATCCTTGGCGGTCCACGAAATCTTTTCGGGCAGGGCCGCGACCATTTTGACATTCTGGAGGCCGGTTTCCTCTTCAATCTCGCGGAACACCGCCTCCTCGGGCTTCTCAGCGCCGTCAATCCCGCCCTTGACGAACTCCCATCCGCGCCAGTTGAGGACGCGGTGCAGCAGGAGAAAGTGCCGTAGCCCGTTTTTCTCGCTGAAAATCACGCCGGTAACGCCGTGCTTCTCATTCATAATAGTACAACAGCGCCGCGGAATAAAATTGTTTGCAAAACCCCGGGCTTATGGCCTGCTCTGCCCTTAAGGCTTCGGCTCCTGCGCAGCAGGCAATGCGGGCTTGGGCTGGGCAGGCGCTTGTGTGAGAGAAGGCGCAGAGGGCGCACTGGAAACGCCTGCGGGTTTTGGGCTTGCCATGCCGCTCTTGCGGAGCAGCTCATCATAATTGAGGTTGGCTTGCCGCTGGATATGCTCAATCTGCTCAGGGTTCAGGTGCTTGAACCTCTTCTGGAGCTCGAGCGGCTCCTTCGCGGGCTTCGGGTTTGCGGGGTTGAAATTCAGCTTGAATTGGCCGTTCTCTATCTCGTAAAGGAACCAGAGCCTGCTCATCACATTGAGCTTCGACACCTTCATCGTGATTCCGCCGTCAAATCCCGCGCCGAGGCAGCACGGAGCGTCGACAACCACAAAGCTCGGCCCATTGACCTGCCGCGCCTTCTTAAGCTTCATCTGCAAATCCGCATAGAAAGCGATTGATGCCGATGCGACATACTGCACTCCGTGCGCCGCGACTATTTCGCAAATCGGCTTCCTCTCGGTTTCCTTGCCCTTGTGGATGCTGCCGACGGTAGTTGTTGTCGTGGCGGCGCCGTATGGCGTTGCGCCGGATTTCTGCACGCCGGTGTTGGCGTAGAGCTGGTTGTCGTAGCAAACGTAGAGCACGTCATCGCCGCGCTCGAGCATCCCGCTCAGGGCGCCGAAGCCGATGTCGTAAGTGGCGCCGTCACCTGCAATGACAACAACTTTAGTGTGGGTGTTGCCCTGCGCCTTGAGCGCCTTTGAAACGCCCGAAGCGACCGCAGGCGCATTCTGGAACAAAGAGTGGATGTAAGGAACCCTCCATGCGGTCTCTGGATACTGCGAGGAGGTAATCTCCATGCAGCCCGTGGCGTTCACAACAATAATGTCCTTGCCCAGCGCGTCGCAGACCTGTATGAGCGTGGTGCTCGGCCCGCACCCCGGGCAGCCCGAGTGACCGGGCGCATACAAATGCTGCTCACTTTGAGTGCTCATCCGACCATTCTCCACACGGCGCCATTTGCAATTACCCGCTCATCGCCGCCTTCGGCGGCTCTGTTGTAATCCATTTCTTCACAGGCCCATTCTTCATCTGCGCGAACATCTCGGTGATGTGCACCCTCTTTATTCCGCGGCCACCGAGGCCGCCAAAGAAGCTTGAAACTTCCGCTTTTGTGCCCTCAAGCGCTTCCTGCACCTCGACGTAAACAGGGGCTGCGCCGCCAATGCTTAGGTCGCGGTCTATCACGCCGACTTTCTTTCCTGCGAGCGCTTTCCTCAGCTCCTCGCGCGGGAACGGCCTGAACACCCTCAAATGAAGCGCGCCGGCCTTTTCGCCGTTCGCACGCAGCTCGTTCACAACAGTAATCACGTTATCCATTGCCGAGCCCAAGCCGACAATGACGCGGTCAGCGTCCTTGACCTTGTGCCCGTTCACAAGCCCATAAGTGCGGCCTGTGAGCCCGCCCCACTTCTCCCCCGCCTCGGAAATGAGCGCTTTTGAATGCTCCATGTCCTTGACAACGTCCTCGCGGAACATCTGGTAATGCGTGGGGTTGGCGTAAACGCCCAGCGAGACGGGGTTTTCCGGGTCAAGCTTGAGCGGATACTTGTAGTCCGGAAGGAACTTTTTCACTGTCGCCTCATCCGCGACATCAACTTGTTCAACAGCATGGGTAAGGTAATGGCCGTCAACGCACACCATCACAGGAAGCAGGATTTTTTCCGCGATATAATAAGCCTGCGGGATTGTGTCAACGGCTTCCTGGTTGTTCTTGCAGTAAATCTGGACCCAGCCCGAATCCCGCTGGCTGATCGAGTCCTGCTCGTCATTCCAGATGTTGAGCGGCGAGCTCACCGCGCGGTTCCCGATAAGCATGACAATCGGCAGCCTCATTCCCGCGGCGCTGAAGAGCGACTCATGCATGTAAAGCAATCCTTGGCCGCCCGTCGTTGTAAATGTCCTTGAGCCCGTGGCGCTCGCGCCGATGAGCGCGGAAATCGCGGAAAATTCGCCCTCGACAGTGATATACTCCGGGATTTTCCCGTCGGCATAATATTTGTTCAGCTCCTCGGTGAGGTGCGTTGTCGGGGTGATGGGATAGCACGCCACAACCTGCGGCCTGCAATTTACGACCATTTCCCCGATTACTCTCGCTCCCTCTTTCGTGCGTATCATGGCATCACAACCGAAATGAAAATTACTCCTGCACCCTGTCCATCGCAATGCACTTCACAGGGCATTCGTTTGCGCATATGCTGCAGCCCTTGCAGTACTCATAATCTATTTCGGGAATCTTCTTCACTTCGCCCATGATGCCTTCGGGGCAGAAGTTCTGGCAAATGCCGCATTTGATGCACTTGTCGCCATTGACAACCGGCATGTAGGCCTTCCACTCGCCCGTGAGGTTTTGCGTGCTTGAGCCGGGCTTTGCGTGCGGTATTATCATTTGCGTTTCATCCCCTTTCTGCCTTTTTTGGCTTTGGATGCCCCGGCCTTCAGCACTGCCGGTGCTGGCCGGATTTGCGCCTTTTCAACTTTGACCAAATCATAGACTTCCTGCACCGCCGCGACGTTCGCGTCAATGAGCGCCTGCGGGAATTTCTTGGCGAATGACTCCTTGATTGCCCACTTGACCGATTCGAGCTTTACGACATCGGTCACTCTGCAGAATGCGCCGAGCATGACGGTGTTGAAAATCGGCTTGCCGAAATGCTTCAGCGCAACTTCGGTTCCCGCGACAGTGAAAACCCGCTTTGCGGCCAGTCCAAGCTCTTCCGGCTTTTTGACGGAATTCACTATGACAATGCCGTTTGGCCTCAGGCCCGAGCAGACATCGACAACATCCATTATGGAAGGGTCGCCGACAATGACAATATCGGGCTCCGAAATTTCCTCATGTATGCGGATCGGCTTGTCGTCAACGCGGCAATATGCCTCCACTGGCGGCCCCCTCTTCTCCGAGCCGAAAAACGGGAAAGCCTGGCTATACTTGCCTTCATGGTTTGCCGCAAGGGCCAGCAGCTCTGCGCCGGTTACCATTCCGTGCCCTGCGCGGGCGTGAAGCCTTATCTCTTTCATAGTTAGGAAGAAATGGGGCGGATACTATATAAAGATTCCGTTAAATGTCCACGGGAAAAACGACAATTGCCTTAGTCGCGGAAGCAATCGTCCTGATATTTGAGCTTTAATGCCTGATTTGAGCCATTTAATGAGGTTTTAGCTATTTACTTTAGCTGGGCCACAACCCATTTTTCATAGGCACTATTGGCGCGTGCCTGAATCTCCAAAACACACGGGATTTCATAAGAATGCGGCTCCAGAATGGCTTTCCTTGCCCTGGCGGATTTTTTCGCGGAGGTTTTCACCAGGGCGATGTATTCCTTCCCGCGGACTGCCCTGCCCTTCCACCTGTAAATAGAGGAGCTTTCGATTATGTTCGCGCAGGCAATGAGGCGCATGGAAAGCAGCTTTCCGGATATTTTCTTGGCTTCCGCAAGCGATGGAAATGTCGCGTATAACAGAATCAAGTGGCTCCACCCAACCACTGGTTTACCATTATGACAACCAGCATGAACACAACGGCAATAAGGATGATGACCAGTATGTCGAATAGGATGCTTTCGCTCTTCCTTTTCCCCGCAGCCCTGCTTGGGGAGCGGCTGTCGAGGATTTCGCGCGCGGTTTTCGACTCGGTTTCTTTGTCCGGCTCCTCGCCGAACCTGTCGTCGACTTTTTCTGCCAGGCTGCTGCCGTCATCATCTGTGCCCGCAAAATCCCCGGGCTGGGGCTCCTCAATCGGCTCGGGGCTGCCCCAGTCATCCTGTGAATCGCCTTCAGGAGCCTCCTTCTCTGGCTCCGGCTTTTCAGGCTCGGGGAACCTTTCAACGGGCATGAGAACAATTCGGCGATTCGGGAATATAAAATTAGCGTTTGGGGGTTTGATGAAAAACTACTTCCTCTCGACGCTTCCGAGGGGCCACGCGCGCTCCCCCCTGGAATTCAGGAAGGCTACGGTTTTCTTCGTGTCCTTTTTCGCCACAACAATGACAAGGCCCACGCCCATGTTAAAAGCGCGGTACATTTCGCCTGTAGCTATCCCGCCGCTGCGCTGTATCAGCCTGAAAATCGGGAGGGCTTCAATCGAGGTATAATCATAGTTTGCGCGGAGCTTCTCGGGGATGATGCGCGGGACATTTTCCTGCAGGCCGCCGCCCGTGATGTGCGCAATGCCTTTCAATGCGACCTTCTGCCCGAGCGCGAGCACGTTTTTCGAGTAGCTCCTGTGCACCTTCAGCAGCTCATCCCCGATGGTTCCGTCGAGCTCTGGCATGAAATCGCGCGGCCCGAAACCCGCTTTTTCAAAAAGCACCTTCCGCGCGAGGCTGTAGCCGTTCGTGTGGAGGCCGTTGGATGCAACGCCGATGAGCGCATCGCCTGCACTGATTTTTGACCCGTCAATCATTTTCTTTTTGTCGACAACGCCAACCATGCAGCCAACTACATCGCTTTCATTCTCGAGGTAAACCCCGGGCATTTCCGCGGTTTCCCCGCCAATCAGCGGGCACCCGAGCTCTGCGCACGCGCTTGCCATGCCGGAGACAATCAGCTGGATTTTTTCCGGCGAGATTTTCGAGGAGGCCAGGTAATCCAGGAAAAAAAGCGGCTCCGCGCCCATTGCAAGAATGTCGTTTGAGCAGTGGTTCACAATGTCCTGCCCTATTGAATCCCACTTGCCCATCATTGCCGCAACCTTGACCTTTGTGCCGATGCCGTCAATTGTGGAAACAAGCAGCGGGTTCTTCATCTTCCTGACCTTGGCAAGCGAGTAGACTGCGCCAAATCCCCCGACTCCTGACACGACCTGCGCGTTGTAAGTTCGTTTCGCTTCTTTCGCGATGAGCTCTTCGGAATCGTTGCCGGCTTCGATGTCAACGCCAGCTTCTTTATAACCGGACATAAAAATCAGGCAAACCTTTTCTTCCAATGGGCACAAACCGCCTCTGTCCGCTGCACGGCAAGCCCCGTATAAAGCTCGGGCTTTTCGAGGAATGCGCGCTCTTCCTTCGAGAATTTCCTGAAATATTTTGTCAGCGAATCCTCGTCCCCGGCGAGCTCAAGCACGCCTTTTTTCCCGTTCGAGGCCTTTACTGTCAGGAGCCTCACTGTTTCATGCGCATCCTGATGCCCGTACTTCGCGAGGAGGATGTAAAGCGGCTCGGCAACAATCGCTTCGCGCGAGGCGTCGAAGTTCCTCTTCATCGCTTCTCGGTCAACCACAAGCCTCGAGGAAATCCTCTCAAGCCTCTCAGCAGAAACAAGCAGCCCTATGAAAAGCTCGGGAATGAAGCGGCTGCTCGCGCTGTTCGTGAGGTCGCGCTGGTGCTCGGAAATCGAGTCCATGTGGACGGTCAATATGCGCGGCGCAAAGGCCTTCCAGAGGCTTTTCACGTTCTCGAAGTTTATGGGGTTGCGCTTGTGCGGCATTGTGCTCGAGCCGACCTGCTTTTCCGAGAACCCCTCGGCGATTTCCCCTATTTCCGAGCGCTGGAGGCCGCGCATGTCATCGGAAAAGTTTGCGAGGACAGAAAACGCCATTACAACTGAATTCAGGAGGTCGGTGAGCGATTCAGGCTCGACGATTTGCGTTGAATGCAGCGCCGCCTTGAGGCCTAAGCCCTCCATTATGTCCTTTTCGAGCGTCATCGGGTCCTTCAGCAGCAGCGAAGACGCGTTATAAGAGCCGACAGCGCCGGAGAATTTGCCCTCCAAATGGTTCGCAAAGCACTCAAGCGACTCAATCATGCAGCCCAGCCTGTTGATGTATGATGCCATTGCAAACCCGAATGTTATGGGCTCCGCGTGCTGGCCGTGCGTCCTTCCAATCTGCAATGTTTTCTTTTCCCGCTCCGCAACCGAAATCCAGGCCTTGAGCAGTTTGGCAAGCTCTGGCACAACAAGCCCGAGCGTGGCTTCCTTGAAGCGCAGGGCTGTTGCGGTGTCGACAATGTCATAAGAGGTTGCCGAAAAATGGATGTATGGCCTCGCGCCCGCAGAAACCTTCGAGCGCAGGACATTCACAAGCGCGCGGACATCGTGCTTTATCTTCGCTTCCTCGGCGTAAACTTCGTGGGCAGTGATTGTTTCCGCGGCATCGGACACCTCTTCCGCGATTTTTTTGCTGCAGACCCCCTGCTTTGCAAGCGCCTTTGCAAGCGCGGCTTCCACGCGCGCCTGGTAGCGCACGCGGGCGTTTTCCGAGAAGAATTTTTCGGCCTTTTTCCGCAGCTCGCCGTCAAGGTAGCGGTAATCAATTGGGGAAAAGAGGTCAAAGCGTTCCAAATGGCTCACAGTAGGATTGGCTATTTATGGTTTTTTAAAGGCTGATGGAAAAACGCCAAAAATAGGGGTTTAACGGCTTTTATCCGCGCTTTAATCCATGCCAAAAAGCCCCGGGGAATCCTGTTCTTTTCCGGGAAAACCGGCAAATTCTGCCGGCTCCTGCCGACAAAAACAATGCCCTGCCGCGCATCAACATGCCCCAATGCACAGGTTTTTGCCAAAGTTGACCCCGGGGAGCACACGCGCAGGATAATAAATGCAGCCTTTGGAGGCAAAAGGGAAAAGGGAGAATTTGCGCGAAAGCACAATCGAAAACCTTGCGAAAGCGGGGTTCGTGGAAATGAAATATGGCGAGGAATCAACCGGAGTAATAAGCAAAAAACCGTGAGAAAAATTTTGACGGTTTATTGCGGCCTGCTTTTCTCGAGGAACGCGATGTACGCGTTCATTGTTTCCTCGATTGTGGGCGCCTTGAAATGCCTCCCGCCTGTCCACGCCTCGCAGACGCTCTTGTACATGTTTGAAACGATTCCCTTCAGCTCCGGGGGAAGCGGCTCCGGCCTCGGCCAGTCCGCCTTTTCGACATTGTTCTTTTTCGCGCCCTCGAGCTCCGCATACCACGGCGTTGTCTTGTAAAAATCGCGGCAAACCTGCTTGCTCACGTGGATGTTCCTCCAGAGGAAGCGGTTCTCGTCAAGCGTGCCGCAGACATCAACAAGCATGAGGTCGCCTTTCGGCGAAAGCGCGAACTCCACCTTGCCGTCCGCGTGCTCCAGCCCGATCGAGGCGGCCTTCTCGGTGATGTAATCATTGATGTTCAGCGCGGCTTCCTTGAGGTCATAAAGCATGTCCTCGCCGATTTTCGAAAGCTCCAGGGCCTCGTCCCATGAAAGGTACCTGTCAATCGGCTCGAGCTTTGTGCTCACATCAAGGAAGGCCTTCTCCAGCTTCTGGCCCGGCTGCGGCGCTTCCCTGAGGCCGAGGTCATACGGGTCGAGGTCGCCGCTCTCAAGCCTCTTGAAAACCGAGCTCCCTGCGGGAAGCGAGTTCCTGAACATCACTTCAAGCGGAATTAAGTAATTGGCTGCGCCGTCCTTTATCTGGTTGTCCTGCGGCATCAAAACCCTCACCAGATTGACCTGCATCCTGTTTGGCGGCGTGAATTTCCGGAAATGCGTAAGCATGCCGTACTTGGACTCGAGCTCCCTGAAATTGTGCGCCGACATCCATGCAAGCGACTCGCCCTTGCCCGGAATCGTGTCGGGCATCTTGCCGTAATCGAAAACGCTGTAATCATCCGTGAACTCGAAAGTGCCGACGCCCATCTGCTCCTCAGATGCCTCGCGCTCGACAATGAGGTTCTTTACGCTTCCCAATCCATATCACCAGTAGAAAATTATGGGGATTCGGTTTATAAACGATTCCTGCGCGCTCCGGAGAGAAAGAAAAAATCGCCCCAAAACAGGATTTCGGGAGGAAAAAAATCAATTCGTTTAAAAAAGCGCTTTCGCTAATTACTATGGGAAATAATGCCGGGCACAGTAATCGTAGGGTCGCAGTTCGGCGACGAGGGCAAGGGAAAAGTCACGGATTTTTACGCTGACAAGGCCGACCTCGTTGTGCGCTACCAGGGCGGGAACAATGCAGGGCACACGGTAGTAGTCAACGGCGAGGTGCTGAAATTCCATCTCCTCCCGAGCGGCGTTGTGCATGGAAAAAGGATACTCATCGGCGCGGGCGTTGTCTTGGACCCGCGCGTCCTGAAAGAGGAGATGCAAAAGCTAGGCTCGCGCAGAATCGAATTGGGGATAGACCCGCGCACGCACATCATAATGCCATGGCACAACCTTCTCGATGAGGGACGCGAGGGCGCGCGCTCCGGAGTAAAAATCGGCACAACGAAAAGGGGAATCGGCCCGTGCTACGCGGACAAGGCCGAGCGCCTCGGCGTGAGGTTCGAGGACCTTGTGCAGGAAGAAAGGCTGAAGGCGAGGATTGCGGAAATCTTCCCGCTCAAAAAAGCCATACTCGAAAAAGTTTACGGGATAAAGGTGCCCTTCACCGAAAAGGATGTTTTTGGCGAATATTCCGCCATTGGCAGGGCGCTCCGCCCGCTGCTTGCAGACGTCAGCCTTGAAGTGTGCGAGGCGCTTGACGCAAAAAAGAATGTGCTGTTCGAGGGCGCGCAGGGAACTTTTTTGGACAACGATTTCGGGACCTATCCTTTTGTCACAAGCTCGCACCCCATCTCCGGCGGCGTTGCAACCGGCGTGGGCATGCCCGCTGCAAAAATAAACCGCGTCATAGGAATCGTGAAGGCTTACACAACGCGCGTGGGCTTCGGGCCTTTCCCCACCGAACTGAATGACAAAACCGGCGGGCACCTGACAGAGCACGGGCAGGAATTCGGCACAACCACGGGAAGGAAAAGGCGCGTCGGCTGGCTTGACCTGCCCATGCTGCGGACATCGATGAGGCTCAACGGGTTCACCGAGCTTGCGATAACAAAGCTTGATGTGCTAAGCGGCCTCGATAAAATCAGGGCCGCGAAAAGCTACACTGTAAACGGCAAGGAAATCAGGTACTTCCCCTACAGCAACAAGGGCATTGAGCAGGCGAAGCCGGATTACGCGGAGTTTGAAGGCTTCACAATCACGGGCAAGGAAAAGAAATACGCGGACCTCGACGCGCGCGCGAGGAAATACCTTGAGTTCATCGAGAAGGAAATCGGCGCCCCAGTCAGGCTTGTTTCCGTCGGCCCCGGAAGGGAAGCGACGATTTTGAAATAAGATGCGCCTCTTTGACTTCGAGCATTAGCATGATACCGCACTAATCAGTTCGCAGGCGGCGCCCTCGTGTCGAGCTGGATTTCAGCCTGAAGCTTCTTGAAGATGCCCTGGAAAGTTTCAATGAAATCCTTTCCCTTGTAGCCGAAAATCGGCGCCAGCATCTCCGCGGCTTTCCTCTTGTTTTGCCCGCCGACCATGAGCAGGTTTATCGCGTCCTTCTGCTCTCTCAATAGGCTGACAAATGCCCGCCGCTCGGCTTCGGAAATCCCCTTCATCATCAGCGCCTTTTCAAGCGCGAATTTGGCGGCGGCGTCGACCTGCGGCTTTATCGCCTTCAGAGCCGGGAGCCTCTTTTTCCTGTCGCTGCCGAAAATCGAGTCGTTGATTTCCTTCGCCTTCGCCTCATACTCTTCCAGCGGAATTTGCATGAACCAAGAATGCGGCGAAAGTGTTAATAAAGTTTAATCCCCATTTATATTGCATTTTCTTTTTTCATTGCGGGCAATGCCTCCCAGGAGGCATAAGTTCCCGTCAACGGAAAAGGAATCCGCAGATTGCTTTTGGGTTGGTGGGCGCTTGGTCGGTAAGAATCTGAAGAAATCTGACCCTGAGATATACAGGCTGGTTCTCAGGGAAACCGAAAGGCAGGAGAACGGCCTCGAAATGATACCGTCGGAGAACCACTCCAGCGCCGCTGTCCGCGAGGCGCTCGGCTCGGTTTTCACCGACAAATACTCCGAGGGCTACCCATACAAGAGGTATTACGGCGGCAACGAGTTCGTTGATGCTGCGGAAACCCTCGCAATCGAAAGGGCAAAGAAGCTCTTTGGCGTTGAGCACGTTAATGTGCAGCCTTACTCGGGAAGCCCGGCAAACCACGCGGTTTACTTCGCGCTCCTGAACCCCGGCGATACAGTGATGGGGCAAAGCCTGACAGCAGGCGGGCACCTCACGCACGGCTGGAAAGTCAATTTTTCGGGGAAAATCTACAACAGCCGGCAGTACAGCGTGCGCCCTGACGGCTTCCTTGACATTGCGGAGATAAGGAAAATGGCGCTCGAGTACAGGCCGAAACTTATTTGGGTCGGGGCAACGGCATACCCGCGCGAGTTCCCATTCGAGGAACTCGGCGTTATTGCAGATGAGGTCGGCGCTTACATTGCCGCCGACATTTCCCATATTGCGGGACTTGTGGCCGGGAGTGTTCACAAGAGCCCTGTGCCATACGTGCACATTGTCACTACAACAACACATAAAACCCTGCGGGGGCCACGCGGCGCAATGATAATGGTCACAAGGAAAGGCCTGCAGAAGGACCCCGAGCTTCCGAAAAAAATTGACAAGGCTGTTTTCCCCGGATTGCAGGGCGGCCCCCATGACCACCAGACCGCCGCGATTGCCGTGGCCCTGGGCGAAGCGCTGAGGCCGGATTTCAAAAAATACGCGGCACAGATTGTGAAGAACTCGCGCGCGCTCGCGGAATCGCTTATGAAGAACGGAATGAAACTTGTCACCGGAGGCTCTGACAACCACCTGCTCCTGATTGACCTGACCGCGTTCGGCAAGGGAAAGGGCCTCTACGCGCAATTCGGCCTCGAGGAAGCCGGCATCATAGTGAACAAGAACACAATACCGTTCGACCCGAGCTCGCCGTTCTACCCGAGCGGGATAAGGCTCGGCACCCCGGCGCTGACCACAAGGGGCATGAAGGAAAAGGAAATGGGGAAAATCGGCGAAATGATTGCGGAAGCGATTGAAGCCTCGTGCGCGCATGACTTCCCCGAGGAAAAGGAAGCGAGGGAAAAGGCGATTGCGCTCGCGAAGAAGGGGATTTCAGGCGACAGGAGAATCAAAGCGCTCAGGAAGGAAGTGCACAGGCTCTGCAGGAAATTCCCCCTGCACAAAAAGTGAGAAAAATGCCGGCCAAAACCATCGACGGGGCGAAAATCTCCGAAGCGGTGCTGGCAGAAGTCAGGAATGATGTCGCCGAACTTGCAAAGTCCGGCATTATCCCCAAGCTTACAGTTATTCAGGTAGGCGAAGACCCCGCGTCAACAATTTATGTGAACAAAAAGCACGCAAAATGCATCGAGCTTGGCATGGCATCCGAAGTGAGGCGCTTCCCCGAAAACATGGATTATGAAAACCTGCTTTCTGAAATAAAAAAGCTGAACAGCGACAGGAGCGTGCACGGAATCCTTGTGCAGCTTCCATTGCCGGAGCATTTGCGCCACAAGAGCGCGCTTGAAACAGTGGACCCGGCAAAGGATATCGACGGCCTGCACCCTTACAGCCACGGAATGAATATCCTTGGCAAGGATTGGTTTGTGCCAGCTACGCCAAAAGGGATAATGACGCTGCTCGCCTCGACAAAAGCCAAGCTGGAAGGCAAGAACGCGGTTGTCATTGGAAGAAGCAATATAGTGGGAAAGCCGACAGCGCTGATGCTGCTCAATGCGGGTTGCACCGTAACTGTTTGCCACAGCAAGACGAAAAAAATCGCGGATTTCACAAAGAATGCGGACATTGTCGTGTGCGCGGTAGGCAAGGCAAAGTTCCTGAAGGCGAAAATGGTGAAGAAGGGCGCAATAGTGATTGATGTCGGCATCAACAAGCTGAAAGGCGGGAAAATTGTCGGCGATGTTGACTTTAGGAATGTGAGGAAAAAGGCTTCGTGGATTACGCCGGTGCCCGGCGGCGTCGGCCCCATGACAATTGCGAGCCTCATGGAGAACACGGTGAAGGCGTGCAGGCAAATCGAATTGAATTCGGGCCAGGCAAGCGGATGATAGGATGGCCAAACTGAAAATCGCCGTGCTCGGCTCGACAAAAGGCACGGACATGCAGGCAATAATCGACGCAATCGAGGCCGGGCGCGTGGACGCGGAAATCGTTGCAGTGGGCTCGGACAGGAAAGGCGCTTTCATACTGGAACGCGCAAAAAAGCACAAAATCCATTCATTTGCCGTGGATTACAAAAAATTCCCGGAACGCGAGGGCGCGGAAAAAGTGTTTGCGAAGGAATTCGGGAAGCGCGGCGCGGAGCTTGTGCTCCTCATCGGCTTCATGAAAATCCTCTCCCCGCATTTTATCCGAGAGTTCCGCGGCAGGGTATGGAACATCCACCCAAGCCTGCTGCCGAAATACGCGGGCGGGATGGACGCAAGCGTTCATGAGACGGTGTTGAAAAACGGGGACAAGGAAACAGGGTGCACGCTGCACGAAGTTGCTGAAGAAGTTGATGCGGGCAGGGTTATCCTCCAGAAAAAATGCAAAGTGGAAAAGGGCGATGCCCCTGAAACGCTGAAGGGCAAGGTGCAGAAGCTCGAGCAGGAGTGCCTCCTCGAAGCCATTAAAATGGTTATAGAGGGCAATTTACATATAGGCAAATAATAAATGGAATCCGGTGGGCTCATGAAAATCAAAACGGCGCTGATTTCGGTTTCTGACAAAACAGGCCTAGCTGATTTTGCGAAGGAGCTCGCAAACAGCGGCGTGAAAATAATTTCCTCGGGCGGAACATTCAAAGCGCTGAAGGACGCGGGAATCAAATGCGAAAAGGCCGAGGACTTCACGGGGTTCCCGGAAATGCTCGAAGGCCGCCTCAAGACCCTGCACCCGAAAATATACGGCGGGATACTGGCAAAAAGGAGCAGGGGGCACCTGGAGCAGCTCAGGAAACACGGCTTCGAAACAATCGATTTGGTGGTTGTGAACCTTTACCCTTTCAGGGAAACGGTTTCAAGGAAAGGGATTTCGCTTGAGGAGGCAATTGAGAACATTGACATCGGCGGCCCCACGATGATTCGCGCCGCGGCGAAGAACCACGAGAGCGTGGGGGTTATTGTTGAGCCCGCACAGTATAAAAAAGTCATGGAGGACCTGCGATTAAACGGCTTCGCCCTGTCCGAGAAAATGAAAAAGGAGCTTTGTGTGGAGGCGTACCAGCACACCGCGTTTTATGATTCGGTGGTTTCGGCATACCTTGCGGAGAAGTACTCGGCCGAGAAATTCCCGGGGAAATTCGTGCTTGGATTCGAAAGGGCGGGAGGGATGCGCTACGGCGAGAACCCGCACCAGAGCGCAATGGTTTACAGGTCTGCAATGCAAAATGCGGGGGGGCTGCTCGAGGCGAAACAGCTTAACGGAAAGGAGCTTTCCTACAACAACTACCTTGATGCCGACAACGCAATTGCGATTGTGCGTGAGTTCAAAGAGCCATGCGCGGCAATAATAAAGCACACCAACCCGTGCGGCGTTGCAACCGCAAAAAGCCTCAAGGAAGCTTTCCAGAAATCCTATGAGTGCGACCCCCAAAGCGCATTCGGCGGAATAATAGCATTGAACAGGGAGTGCGGCCCGGAAACCGCCAAAAAAATAGTTTCCTTTTTCAGCGAAGTCGTCATTGCCCCGGCCTACGATGCAAAGGCGCTTGAGGAGTTGAAAAAGAAAACAGGCCTCCGCGTGCTTGAGCTGGCGTCATTGAACAATCCGCACACCGAACTTGGCTTCAGGCAGATTCAGGGCGGGATGCTGGTGCAGGAAATGGATACTGCGGAGGATATGAGCTGGAAGAACATGAGCGAAGTGAACACCGGCAGGGATTCCATGGAGGACCTGGAGTTCGCGTGGAAAGTCGTGAAGCATGTGAAGAGCAACGCAATAGTGCTTGCCAAAAACAGCGCAACCATAGGCGTTGGCATGGGGCTGACCTCGCGAGTGGACGCGGCAGAGCTTGCGCTCAAAAAAGCCGGGCCGCTGGCCAGGGGCAGCGTGATGGCATCCGACGCATTCTTCCCTTTCAAGGACAGCATCATGCTCGCGGCAAATGCAGGGGTTATCGCCGCTGTGGAGCCGGGTGGGAGCATTAAGGACGAGGAAGTTGTCGCAGAGGCGAAGAAACTCGGCATTGCGCTGTTTTTCACGGGATACAGGCATTTTAGGCATTAAACCCGAGAAAAAACGGCAAATCCGGGGCGGGCTAATCTTATTATATAAAAAACAGGTACTTGGTTCACATGCCAAAAATCGTGTGCTCCTGCGAAAACATCTCCAAGGCATTCGGCAACTTCCGCGCTCTTGATGACGTCTCGCTGGAGCTTTGCGAGGGCGAAATCTTCGGCTTGCTGGGCAGCAACGGCGCGGGAAAAAGCACGCTGACAAAAATCATGTCAGGCCTGCTGAACCAGGACAGCGGCAGCGTGAATTATTACGGGTATGAACTTGAAAAAAATTACGGAAAGCTGAAGGCCTTTTTCTCTGTTGTGCCGCAGGAAGTGAGCTACTATTACGGATTCACTGTCATGCAAAACATGGAATTCTTCGGGCTCATGAACGGGATGAAAGGCAGCGCGCTCAGGGAGCGCAACTGCCATTTGATTGATTGGCTGCAGCTCAAGGAATTCGAAGAAAAGCCCGCAAATGAGCTCAGCGGCGGCTACAGGAGGCTGCTTAACATAGCGTGCTCGCTTGTCGGGGCCCCGGACATTGTGTTCATGGACGAGCCAACAGTTGGTTTGGACCCGAACATGAGGCATATGCTATGGGAAAAAATCCGCGAGCTCAAGGACGAGAACAAGACAATCTGCCTCACAACCCACTATTTAGACGAGGCGCAGGTGCTTTGCGACCGCGTCGGCATACTGGTGGGCGGAAAGCTGATTGTGAAGGGCGAGCCGCTCGAGCTGATAAAGAAGTACGGCGGGCACAGCGTACTGACAATGAAAGTCTCGAAGCCGATTGAAAAAGAGGATGAGGAAGTGATTTCAAACAGCTTCGTGGGCTCCCAGACGATTGTGCTCGGGAACTCCATTACAATCTCATTTGCACAGGAACATTCAATCGAGCGCATTTCGCTCCTTACGCAGTGGCTTGTGGACCGCGGGTATGAAGTGCTGAGATCCTCGGTGAAAGAGCCCGACCTTGAGGACGTCTTCCTCGCATTGACAAAGGAAAAAATACTGGTGGACTGATGGGAAAAATAAAAGATGCCTTGCAGCAGGCCCCGGGATTCGCGCTTTTCGCCATAGCCGCTAAGGAAATCAACCTCATCAAGACGCAGAGGATTGCGCTCGCGCTAATCCTGCTCTACCCTGTAATCGTCATAGTGACATTGGGGGCCGCATTCTCAGGGAACATTGGCATAAACAATGCCGATGTGGCGTTTTATTCGCCGAGGGAAATCGCAGGGTTCGACCCCGCCAATTTTACCGAAAAGCTCAGGCAGAGCGGAAACGTGAATTTGGTAATGTCGGAGAGCGAAGGCGGCGTGCTGGAGCTCGTGAAAAAAAGGAAGGTAAAGCTCGGGATTGTGGTGAGGGAACCGGAGCCGACCACTGGCAGGTTTGTCGTCGACATCTACTCCGACAACTCAAACCTCTTCAGCGCGGAATTCTTTTTCCAGGTGGCAAATGCATCCGTAAGGCGCGTCGGCTTCGAGACCTCGAGGGAACTGCTGGCCGACATCTGGACAAGCCTCTCTACAATAAAAGAAAGCCTGAAATCCGAAACCGGCCGCATCGACTCCTTTGTGCAGCAGCTCGAAGAGACAGAAGCGCAGATACTTGACCTGAACAGCAGCCTCAATGAGCTTGACATCGGCGAAATGCGCGCAAAATTAAATGAACAGCAGCAGCTGATTGACGAATTGGACCCAAAAATAACCGAATTCAGCGACAGGATTGTCACATTTGACACTTTTGCGCAAAATGAAATCGGCAACATCTCGGAAATGCGGGCCAAAATAGCATCTTACAGGGAGCAGGTGAACGAAACGCATGGGCAGATCCTCATTGTCAAGGAAGAGCTTGACACGCAGCAGGAAGTGATAGCCAAGTACCCGACACTGCAGAACGCGTACGACCGGCTTGCCACGACTGAAGAAGCTCTTGCAAACGCCGACACAGAACTGGCAGGCATAGAAGGGGATTTGGGAAACGCGGAGTCCTCGCTTGGGGGAATACGTGGCATGCTCGCTGATACATCTACTGACCTTGCGGACATAAAAGAAAACCTAAGCAGAACCACCAACGACATTGAATATTTCGACAGCCAGCTTTCGGTATTTGGCGACACCGTGGACAAAATGAACGGCCTCATAGAGGAATCGATCGCGACAAAGCAGAAAGTGCGCTCCGACCTCGACCAGAGCAAGGCAATGATGGAAGGCTTCATAGCCAAGCTGGATGGGCTGCAGGTGCTCAGCCCGGATTTCCTCTCAAACCCCGTGATAATAAACAAGGTGAAGGTTTACAGCGCCACAAACCTCGAAATCATAACGCCGATTGCGCTCGTCCTGCTGCTCCTGCTCACGACAATACTCCTCACAGGCGTGTCATTCGTCGTTGAAAGGACCGAAGGCTCTTACTCAAGGCTGCTGCTCTCCTCAACAGGCAAAATCACGCTCTTTGCGGGAAAGGCGCTCGGCCAGCTGGCCTTTGCGCTTGTGGAATCCGCAATAATCATTGCGATTGCGATGGTCGGATTCAAGGTTGCCCTTGTTGCGCCGATGATTGATATAGCCCTCGGCATTTCCGTTGTTGGCCTGGCGTTCGTGTCGCTCGGGTTATTCATATCCAACTACACGAGGATACAGTCAACGACCATACTCTCAGGCCTCATTGTCGTGATTCCGATGATGTTCCTGAGCGGGATAATAATACCTGTCGAGCTGATGAGCCCGCAAATCCAGCAGATAGGGTCAGTAACCCCGCTCAGCGTGGGAACGCTCCTGATGACCGAGATACTCGTGAAGGGGACGCCGTTCATCGCACAGGGCACGGAAATCGCAAAACTGCTCGGCTCTGCCCTTGTGTTCTTTGCCTTCACGCTATTGAACAGGAATCTGTAGCGCAGCTGCGGCTGCAAAAGCGGCATAAATAAGCACGCCAGAAAAAACAAGATATGCAATGAGGAGCGAGAGACCCAAAATCGACTTTATTCCGAAGGTTTTCTCCATCAGCCCTTCGAGGAAAAAAAGGTAAAGCACTATCCCGAGCGGCGCGAGCACGAGGCCTGCAAATGTCGCAAATGGGATGAGATACACAAGGATGAGCATGCTGGCCGAGGCGAAGAGGAAAAAATTTGCCGAAATAAACCCGATCAGCGAGCCTTTTTTGGAAAATGACCTTGAAATCCAGAACACCATGCCAGAAACAAGCGGGATCTGGACAAGCGAAAAAACGAACATGAAAATCACAACCGCGGAATATTTCCTGAAGGCGGACAACGGGGAGCCGCCGGCCAAAGCAAAATTGATTGCAAAGACGGCAATGGCGAAAAAGAGGTAGACTCCAATTATTGCCGCGAGCGAATCGCGGGGGCTCTTCCCTTCCTCGGCGAGTATCTGCACCGGCTTGTAAAAAGTCATCAGGTCGAACATTTCACGGAAAGCGCGGAGCATGAGGGCACCATAACCCATGACTTATCCTGAGAATAAAAGGTTTTGCACG
>CAYJRH010000012.1:0-20306 GCA_964372565.1 uncultured archaeon | reverse complement strand
CTGCCGAGCACAAGCGAGGCGGCCGCTCCCTTCCGAGGAGCATGCTCGGAGGCGATGAAAATGCCGACAGATACTTTTACCGGAAAGCCCATCCAGAAGGGAAGGGGCATGATGTATGTGAAGAAGGACGGCACCATTTATTGGTTCGCGAACAGGAAGTCGGAGAAGAATTTCCTTCGGATGCACAGGACCCCGAGCAAAACCAAGTGGACGGATTTCTACCACAGGGAGAAGCAGATAAAGCTTAAGTCAAAGCAGGCGGCAGAGGCGAAAGCCAAGGCCGGCACTGCAAAGGAAAAGAAGTGACGCGGAAAAGGAGATGATGGGAATGGAGCGCACTTTGGTGATAATAAAGCCCGACGCGGTCAACCGCGCGCTCGTGGGCGAAGTAATCAGCAGGTTTGAGAGAAAGGGAATCAAGGTCATCGGAATGAAGATGGTGCACCTTTCGGACAAAATCCTCGAGGAGCATTACGCGCACCTCGCGGCAAAGCCGTTCTTCAAGAGCGTCAGGGCTTTCATGAAGAGCGCGCCGAGCATCGCAATGGTGCTTGAGGGCCGCAGAGTGGTCGATGTCGTTAGAAAGCTCGCGGGAGTTACCGAAGGGACAGAGGCCCTGCCCGGAACCATAAGGGGGGATTTCTCGCTGAGCATCCAGAACACCATTATCCATGCGTCCGACAGCCTGGAAACCGCGCAGAAGGAAATCAAGAGGTTCTTCAGGGAAGATGAAATACACGATTACCAGAAAGTCGACACAGAGATGATTTACTCGGACAGCGAGAAGAAATAGGGGGCAGGGGGCAGTATCGGTGATTGTGAAGGTCAGGAAGCTTGTGGCCGAAGCCAAATTGCCCAAAATGGAGCATGAAGGCGACGCGGGCTATGACATTTACAGCGCGGAGAATGTTGTGCTGCGGCCCATGGAAAGGAAGCTCGTGCGGACAGGAATCAGCATCGAGCTTGAAAAGGGTTATGAGGCGCAGGTGAGGCCGAAGAGCGGCCTGGCAATCGAGCACGGCATCACGATGCTCAACACGCCCGGCACGATAGATTCGGGCTACCGCGGCGAGATTAAGGCGGTTGTGATAAATCTTGGGGAGAGGGATTACAAAATCGAGGCGGGAAAGAAAATCTGCCAGCTCGTGTTCAACAAAATCGAGCAGCCGGAAATAGTGGAAGCGGAGGCGCTCGCGGAATCGAGGCGCGGGAAAGGGGGCTTCGGGTCCACGGGAATCAAGTGAGTTTTTTATGGCAGGCGTTCGCAAGCCGATAATCACTGTGCTCGGCCATGTTGACGCGGGAAAGACCCGCATGCTCGATTCGATAAGGGGAACGGCTGTTTCGGAAAAGGAAGCTGGAGGCATCACGCAGCACATCGGCGCAACCGAGGTTCCTGCAGGCACCATAATCAGGCTTTCGGAGAAGCTGCTTGCGAAGTACAAGTTCACAATCGGCATACCAGGGCTTTTGTTTATCGACACGCCCGGGCACGAGGCTTTCACCAACCTGCGGAAGCGCGGCGGAAGCATAGCAGACCTCGCGGTGCTTGTGGTCGACATACACAAGGGATTGGAGGAGCAAACCTTTGAGGCGATTGAAATCCTCAAGAGCTACAAGTGCCCGTTCATTGTCGCGGCGAACAAAATCGACATGATCAAGGGATGGATTGTCGAGGAGGGAAGCGTTACGGACTCGCTGCCGAGGCAGAGGGATGATGTATTGGAGCAGCTGGACGCCAAGATTTACAAAATCGTCGGGCAGCTGCACGAGAAGGGCTTCCCGTCGGAGAGGTTTGACAGGGTGACGGATTTCACCAAGGAGGTTGCGATAATACCTACGGCGGCGAAGATGCGCGTCGGCATCCCTGAACTCCTGATGTTCCTCGCGGCGCTCTCGCAGAAATATTTGGACAAGAAGCTTGTTGTGCACGAGAAAGGGAAATGCAGGGGAACGGTCATAGAAGTGCGCGAGGAGCGCGGCCTCGGGAAAACCATTGATGTGATCCTTTATGACGGGATGCTACGCGTGGGCGAGGAAATCTGCGTCGGGGGAAGGAATGGCACCCTGCGGGCCAAGGTGCGCGCACTTCTGGAGCCGAAGCCTATAGGAACAATTGGCGGCGGGATAGACAAGTATGCGAACGTGCAGGAAGTGCATGCCGCAACCGGAGTGAAGATTGCGGCCCCGGGGCTTGACGGGGCGCTGAGCGGCTCCCCTGTCAGGCACTGGTCTCCGGAAGCGGAGAAGGAGATTGCGGATGAAATCCACAGGATAAAGATTGATTCCGATGCCGAGGGCCCTATTGTGAGGAGCAATACTCTCGGAAGCCTTGAGGCGGTTGTGAAGCTTTTGCAGGACAAGGGCATTAAGGTGAAAAAGGCCGATGTCGGCGAGATTTGCCGCAAGGACGTGCTTGAGATTGAATCGGTGATGCAGAAGGACAGGTTCAAGGGGGTCATTTTTGCGTTCCACACAAAGGTCAGCGAGGGAGCCGGCCAGGAAGCCCAGAAGCGGGGCGTGAAGATTTTCGAGAATGATGTTGTATACAGGCTGCTTGAGGACTATGACAAGTGGATGAAAGGGGAGCGCGACAGGGAAAAGAAGGAGAAGATGGGGGCGCTTGTTCTTCCGGCAAAAATCGAGATCCTTCAGGGCCTTGTTTTCAGGCACAGCAGCCCCGCAATTGTCGGTGTGCGCATCATTGAGGGCAAGGTTCGGAAGGGAGTCAGGCTAATGAACAGCAAAGGCGAGATTGTGGGAAAGGTTCTGGGCCTGCAGAGCGAGAACAAATCCATTGATGAGGCCGTGAAGGGCGTAGAGGTGGCGATGTCAATTGAAGATGCGGTTGTAGGAAGGGGCATTTTCGAGCGCGACGAGCTTTACACTTACATCCCGAGCAGGCACTTTGCAGGGCTCGCCTCGCTTGGCGGCGAGCTTTCAAAGGCGGAATTGGAGCTTGTCGAGGAGATAAAGAAAATGGAGGCTGAAACGGCCGAGGCTTGAGGATGCGAAGCACCGCCCAGTCGCAGACTGGACACAACACAAGCCTTTGGCTTGTGGTGCACCGCAGAGCAATGCCCTGCGCGTGTCCGCACCCACAACGAAATGGGCAAAAGAAATATAGCCAAAATGATTCAATTGCCCAATTCGTTGCAACAGCCGGAACCGCTGTATTGGAGGTATCAGGATGAACATAGTGGTGTCAGACCCGAAAACAAGGAAGGCGTACTCGAAGAAGATCGACAACCCCGCGATTTTCCTCAACAGGAAAATCGGGGATAAGGTGGAGCTGGGGCTCGCCGGCCTTGACGGTTACGAGGCCGAAATAACCGGAGGCTCGGACAAGGAAGGCTTCCCGATGAAGCACGACCTCACCGGCGGAAACAGGCGCGACGTGTACGTGGTAACGAATGTGAAGCAGGGCTCGCGCGAAAAGATAACGAGGCGCGGGAATCTTGTGACGCAGGAAATATCCCAGCTCAACCTCAAAGTTACAAAGGAGGGCGCAAAGAAGCTTGACGAGCTTTTGGGCGGGGAGAAGAAGGACCGGAAGGAACAAATTTCTGTGAAGGAGCAGATGGTGAAGGAGTCGCTCGAGAACGTGGGGAAGATTTCGGCGGAGGAAGCGAAGCTCATCAAGAAATCCAGGTAAGGGCAACGGTGGAAATGTGAAGACGGAGAGCAACGGAGCGGAGCGCGAGACCAAATCGCATGGCCATGCAGCCGAAGGCAAGGCAGAGCATGGCCACAAGGCCGGGCACGCGAAGCCGGAAGCGAAGAAGCACAAGGCTCCGCACAAGGAAGAGGCGCACGTTGCGAAGCACGGCCTGCCGAGCACAAGCGAGGCGGCCGCTCCCTTCCGAGGAGCACGCTCGGAAACGAAGCACGGCCTGCCGAGTTCTCAAGAACGAGGCGGCCACGCCCTTCCGAGGCGGGACTCGGACGCGGAGCAGGCGGTTGTGAACATCGGCATGATTGGACATGTCGACCACGGGAAATGCATTGCCCTTGACTCTGCAATCCTCCTGAACAGCGAACTTTCTGATGGGGCGAAGCTGCTTGAACAGGCAAGCCTGAGTGGGGCACCACGCAGGCTGTCTGAGAGCGAAGCCCTGTTTGAGAGCACCACACTAAAGGCGTTCTCCCTCTCGCCGGGTTTTGAACTGATATCCGTTCCGGCAAGGCTTTTTGTTCAAAACTATTCCGGAAAAATGGTGGAAATAGAAACCAAGCGCGGAAAAAAGATAACAGTAAGCCCCAGACACCCACTGCTCGTAAATGACGGAAGGGACCTTACGTGGGTCGAGGGCAAAAAACTGTGCGTTGGAGAGGCGATAGCCGCGCTGAGAAACATCCCGGACCAGGAGTTTGTAAGGGATTTTTCGGGCGATTGGAAAGAAAAGCTTGCCAAGAGCTGCTGGACGGTAACCAGGGAAGACTTTGCGCAGCTGCGGCGCAAGACACATGCATTTACCAGATTTGACGGGCTTTCGTTGGAGGAAATCAACAAATTGAGAATGCTTTCAGGGAATTCCTTTGCGCAACTTGAAAGGAAATCGGGTTGTTTTGGGGGCGAGATTGCCACTGCGTTCAAGAAAGGGAGATTTACCGAAAAGCAGGGGAAAGCCGTCACGGGCGCACTTGAAAACCTGAAGTTTGAAGAGCCTGCATGGATTGTGATAAATTACAAGGCAAACACCAAGAGCTTTTGCAAAGTAAATGTGCATGACCATTTTGGGGACGATGTTCTCAAGTTCTTGGCATTTGTGATTGCCGAAGGCTGCCTGCATAATGGCTCTGTAAGATTTTCACAGGAAGATAACGGAATGCTTGGGGAGATGAAAGGGCTTTGCGTTAAACTATTTTCAGAAGAGCCGCGGTTCTACTCCCCCTTTGACTACCAGATAAACAACAAGGCGCTTGCATGCTTCCTTGAAGCGCGTTATGCGGTCCTGCATGGAAATAGCAGGCAGAGCGGAATCCCGGCATGGGTCTTTTCTCTCCCAAAGGGCAGATTAGCGGTTTTCCTGAACTGGTTCTTTTCTCTTGAAGGCAATTTTAATCCGAAGAGCGGCCAGGTGGCTTTGGCACAGGCCAACAAAAACAGCATTTTGGTCGTATCATACGCACTCAAAAAATTCGGCATAGCGCATTCAATCCACAATATCGAAAAATGCGCAACCAATACCGAAAAAAAGACGCGCAGGACATACTGGCAGCTTCTTGTTTCCGGAACCGAAAATATAAGGAAGTTCGCACAGGAAATAGGGGTTTCGTTGCCAAAGAAAGCGGGTGCGCTCGAAGAGATGGGCGGCAAAAGCCAGAATGGGAAACAATCCGATGAAATGGTTCCTCTTGACTTCGGGCTCCTTTCGGAGCTCGTGACGTTGCTTGGGTGGAAAAAGAAAAAATATTCTGTACGCACGACTAAGATGCGGGACAGGGAGTGGTTTTTTGCTTATAATGATTGCAGCCACAAAAATTGCGTCAGCAGAAAAAACCTTGGCATTTTAATATCACGGGCTAAAGAAAGGATTAGCCACCTCGAATCGCTGAATATCGGCAGCCGCCGGACAAAGCATGCGATGGCAGAGGCGGGAATATCCCAAAAAGAACTTTCTGAAAAAACCGGAATTACGCAGAAAGCACTATACACAATGCTCAAAAGGCACAATAACGGTGAAATGGCCAAAGTCGCCACGGCCATAAAACGGATTGCTGAAAACAGGGCACAGGGCGCACAAGCGGTGCTTGGCAAAATAATCTGTAACTCTCCCCCAAACATTGAATGGGACAGAATAAAAAGCGTAAGAAAAATAGACTACCGCGGGCCAATAATAGACCTGCAGGTCCCCGGATACCACAATTTTGTCGCAGGCATGGGTGGGTTGGTTTCGCACAACACCTCGCTGGTCAAGACACTGACCGGCAAATGGGCCGACACCCACAGCGAGGAGATAAAGCAGGGCATATCAATAAGGATCGGCTACGCCGACACGACTTTCTACAAGTGCGACCTGGCGAAAGGCTCGGAAGGCTACAATTCGAAGGGGGAATGCTCTCCAGGAATGGGCAGGGCTGTCCCGCTGAGAAGGGTCTCGTTCGTCGATGCGCCCGGACACGAAACACTTATGGCGACAATGCTTTCCGGGGCAGCGCTCATGGATGGCGCCGTGCTCGTGATAGCCGCAAATGAAAAGTGCCCGCAGCCGAGCACCGCGGAGCATTTGATGGCGCTTGGCATAGGCGGGGTGAAAAATGTTGTTGTCGCGCAGAACAAAATAGATTTGGTGGATGCGAAGCGCGCGAAGGAAAGTTACATGGAAATTGCGGCCTTCCTGAAGCAGTATGGCTACGGGAATTCCCCGATCATCCCAATTGCGGCCAATTTGAACCTGAACATTGATTTGCTTATTGAGGCGATTGAGCATCAAATTCCGACGCCGAAGCGTGATTCATCAAAGGAGCTGCGGATGTTTGTTGTGAGGAGCTTTGACGTGAACAAGCCTGGCGCGAAACCTTCTGAAATCATGGGCGGGGTGATAGGCGGAAGCATAATAAGCGGCGCGCTCAAGGCCGGGGACAAAATCGAAATAAGCCCGGGCATCGAAGGCGTGCCTGTTGAAACGACCGTGCTGAGCCTTGGGGTTGAAGGCGGAAGGCTTGAGGAGGTGCATGCGGGCGGGCTTATTGCGGTTGGCACAGCGCTCGACCCGTTCTTCACGAAGAATGACGAGATGCGCGGGCAGGTAGTGGCGAAGCATGGGGCTATGCCAAAGCCTGTTACTAATGTGAGGCTTGAGGTGAAGGCAATTGAGAGGCTTGTGGGCGAAAAGGGCACTGAACTGAAGGCGAATGATTTTGTCGTGCTCGCTGTTGCCACCTCTACAGTTGTCGGGCAAGTGGTGAGGCAGAGCGGGAAAGGCGAATTTGAAATCGCGCTGCGTGGCCCCGCGGTCATTGAAAAGGGGCAGAAGGTCGCGATAAGCAAAAGGGAAGCTTCGGGATGGAGGCTGAGGGCATACGGAGTGTGCAAGTGATGGATGCGCACGGAGTGATGATTATGCGGAAGAAAGATGCAAAATCAGGAAAAGCAAAAACCGCACAATCCGCAGAGCCTGTGGGCGGTCGCGGTGGCGCGCGCGCCCAGCCGGTGGTTGTGGCGTTCGACACAAACATGCTGCTGAACATCGCGAGGTTCAAGGTCGATATTTTCACGGAGGCAAAGGCGATGTTCGGGAAGGTTGAATTCATTGTGCCTGCCGAGGCCGTGCACGAACTTGACGCGCTTTCAAAAAAAGGGAAAACCCTCGAAAAAGAGGCGAGGATTGCGAAATTGGCGATGGGGAACGCGGGATGCCAGGTGCTTGATTTCGGGCAGAAAACGGCGGATAAGGCCCTTTTATTGCTTGCGCCTGATGTCATTATTGGCACCAACGACAAGGAATTAAAAGATTCCGTTAGGGAAATGAGTGGCAGAGTGCTCATTCTGAGGCAGAGGAAATTCCTCGAATTGGCTTAGGTGGTGAAAGGTATGTATATAAGGTATGCTATTAGGGACACGGTCAGGGTTCCGCCGGCTGAAATAGGGAAGGGCCTTGAGGCGACGCTGCTCGCGCAGGCGAGGAGGGTTTACGAGGGCGTAATGGACGAGGACATCGGGATAGTTGTTTCAGTAACGGGCGTTGATAATGTCGGGGACGGAAGGATTGTTCCGGGCGACGGCGCGGCGTATTACGATGCGGACATTTCATTCCTTGCGTACAAGCCGAAGGTGCAGGAGCTTGTTGAGGGCGAGATAAGCGACGTGACGGAATTCGGGGCGTTCATCAAAACAGGGCCGCTCGAAGGCCTCATACACGTGAGCCAGATAATGGATGATTACATTAACTATGATGCGAAGCTGCCTGGCTTTTCGGGAAAGGACACCGCGAAGAGGCTGACCGTAAAGGACAGCGTGCTCGCGCGCATCGTGACCGTGAGCCTGAAGGGAACAATTTCAAGTTCAAAAGTCGGGTTGACGATGAGGCAGCCCGGCCTCGGAAAGGGGGATTGGCCGAAGATCGAGGAAAAGGAAAAAGGCAAAAAGAAGGTTGAGAAGAGGCCTGACAAGGGCGGCTCGCCGAGGGATGACCGCGGGAAAAGGGGAGGGAAGTGATTTCACATGAAGCAGGACAAGGCCTGCAGGTCTTGCAGGTTCGTGCTTGAGGAAGGCGGGGAGGTCTGCCCAGTGTGCGGGTCGAATTCCTTCACTACATTCTGGAGAGGGTATGTCATAGTGCTCAAGCCGGAGACATCGCAGATTGCGCAGAAAATGGGCATCACAAAGGCTGGAAAGTATGCGCTGAGGCTTAGCAGGTAATTGGAAAGGTGGATTGGATGAAAGTGGATATAACCGAAAAGCACGAGAACCCGCTCCTCGGAAGGCAGGAAGCGAAGTTCTCTGTGAAAGAAGCGGGCAGCACCCCTTCAAGGAAGGAGCTGCGGGTGAAAATCGCGGCGCTTTTGGGCGCCGACGAGAAAAACCTCGTGGTTGACGTCCTGGGCACGCGCTACGGCACTACCGAAGTGAGCGGCAAGGCACGCGTGTACAAGAGCGAAAAGGAGCTCAAGAGGCTTGAGACAAAGCAGGTAATTGAAAGGAATTTCGGCAGGCAGGGAAAGCCCAAAGCCAAGGAAAGCGCGGCACCAGCACCGGAAGCAAATGCTGCAGAGAAAAAGAAATGATTTTTTTATACCAATGGAGTGATGCTGGATGGCTGAAGAAAAGGGAAAGGGCGCCGCTGTAAAGAAGGACAAGCACCCGAAGATGAGGAAAGGCACATACTACAAGGTTGAGGGCGGGAAGCTCTTAAGGAAAAAGAGCTGCCCCAAGTGCGGGCCGGGCGTATTCATGGCGCAGCACGAGAAAAGGTCGCACTGCGGAAGGTGCGGCTACACGGAATTCAAGTAAGGTGTCACATACGCGCCGCGCATTGAAGGAAACGGCCATTCTCAAAGCGGATAATTCTGCGCGGCGCGCAAAAGCCGTTTCCGTTGCCGCAAAAATAATCCGCCGAGGCGGAATTGTTGCGTTCCCGACAGAAACTGTTTATGGCCTGGGCGCGGATGCGCTGAATCCGAAGGCTGTGCGGAAAATTTTCAGGGCAAAGCGGCGGCCGTTTGATGACCCGTTGATTGTGCACATATCAAACGTGCGCCGGCTGCATGATTTGGCCGAGCGCGTGGATGTGCGCACGAAGATTCTCGCTGAACGGTTCTGGCCCGGGCCGCTTACCCTTGTCCTGAAGAAATCCAAAATAGTCCCGAAAATAACTACTGCAGGATTGGGCACTGTTGCCGTGAGGATGCCCTCGCACAAAACCGCGCTGATGCTTATGGAGGAAGCCGGATGCCCCATTGCGGCGCCTTCCGCGAACCTTTTCGGGAAGCCTTCGCCCACTTCAGCCGGGCATGTGAAGCACGATTTGGGCGGCAGAATTGACGCAATTATCGACGGGGGAAAAACAAGGATTGGCGTCGAGTCCACGGTTTTAGATGTTACCGGAAAAACGCCTGTTCTGCTGAGGCCGGGCGGGATAGCGCTTGAACAGCTGGAAAAAGTGATTGGGAAAATTAAAGTGCATCCGCTCGTGAAATCGATGGCAAAAAAAGGCTCAAAAGGCCCTGCTGCGAGGTCGCCGGGAATGAAGTATAGGCATTACGCCCCGAAGGCGGAAGTAATTGTCGTGCTCGGGAAGAAGGCGCGGGGCGGGGTTATTCGCTTGATAGGGAAATCGGATGCAATGAATGTGGGCGTGATATCCGGCACAGGGAAAGGGTTCAGGGCCGGGCTGGTGAAAAAAATCGGGAAGAACCCCAAAAAGGCGGCGCATGAGATTTATTCGGCGCTCAGGGAATTCGATTTGCCGCAGAACGCGCATATAAAAAAAATATTTGTCGATGGCTCAATGCTTTCTGATGAAAAAGGGCTTGGGTTAGCAGTGAAGAACAGGCTGTTTAGGGCGGCGGCAAGGGTTGTGCACGCCAATTAGGATTAAAGGCAGATTGAAGAGTTGGTTGTTTTATGGGAAAAAGATTATTGTGCCTTGGCGTTGAGGGAAGTGCCCACACGGCAGGGATAGGGATTGTGGATGAAAAGTGCAACGTTCTTGCAAACGAAAGGCACTCGCACACCACGCGGAGCGGCGGGCTGATACCGAGGGAGCTCGCCGAGCACCACGCGGAGCATTTTCCCCGGGTTTTGAAGGCGGCTTTGGAGAAAGCGGGGATGGGCGTTGATGAAGCGGACTGCATCGCTTACAGCTGCGGCCCGGGGATTGGAACCGCGCTGAGCGTCGCCGCGACAACCGCACGCATGCTGGCGGCGCTGCACAAAAAGCCGCTTGTTCCTGTGAACCACTCGGTTGCGCATGTGGAAATCGCGAAGAAGCTCTGCGGCGCACGGGACCCGCTCGTGCTTTATGTTTCGGGGGGCAACACGCAGATTATAGGCTATGAAAGCGGCAAATACCGCGTGTACGGGGAAACGCTGGACATCGGAGTCGGCAACCTTTTGGATTCTTTTGGGCGCTCGCTTGGATTGGGCTTTCCCGCAGGGCCTGAACTTGACGAGATGTATTTTGGGGAAAGGGATTACATGGCGCTGCCTTACGGAGTGAAGGGAATGGATGTGAACTTTTCCGGGCTTCTGACAGCGGCGGAGAGGAAAATCGGGGCGGAAAAAAAAGAGGGCCTGGCTTACAGCGTGATGCACACCGCGTTCGCCTCGATTGCAGAGGTGTGCGAGCGCGCCCTCGCCCACACAGAAAAAAAGGAGCTGCTCCTGACAGGGGGCGTTGCGGCATCACGTGCACTGCAGGAAATGCTCCTGCAGATGTGCAAAGCGCGGGGCGCGAGGCTGAAGGTCTGCCCGCGGGAATATGCGACGGACAACGGGGCGATGATAGCGTGGACAGGAATGCTGATGTTCGAGGGCGGGAGAAGCGTCCCCTTGGAAAAAGCTGGTTCGATGCAGGGGTTCAGGACTGATATGGAGGAAATCAACTGGGTCAGGCCGCATGCGAAATGAATTTCTCGCCGATGTAAAAGTAAAGCGGCACAGACAGCGCGAGCAGGAAGAAAAGCAGGTTAGCTGGGTAAGGCAGGATGTTGATGCTTTTATCCGTGTAGACCCATGCGGAAATGAGCACAATCAGGAAAATAATAAACTCGAGCGCAATGGTTTTCAAGGAGGACGCCCTTTTTATTGCGCCTTTCCTCGAGGCGCGGAAGGGGCGCATGCAATTGGAGAAGTGGATGGCCGCAAAAACTATTGCCGCGAAAACAAAGAAATTCAGCGGCCAGTCGAGCTGGTTGAACCTGCCGTCAATGTAAAGGGCCATTCCCGCAACTACGAGCATTGTGAGGAAGAATTCTATGAGGAGCAGCGCCGCATAGCGCGGGTCGCGGAGCTGCGAGAGCTTGCTTTTTGCCGCGGACCAGATTGCACTGGTTGCTTCCCAGTAAACGCTTTCCCTTTTTTTCGGCATGACTTAATTTGGCTTTTGGGGTAAATAAGCCTTTATATTCGGGGAACGGGTGCCCCAAAAATGGCTTGGCGTTCATGCGCCGGCATGCCGCCGGCAAATCGCCATAAACATGATGCGCCTTAAATCCGCGGCTTCACGCCAAGCTCTTCGTCGAGCTCGATTGCGGTCTTTTTCATCTTCGCAAAAATGCGCTCGATGTCTTCTTCAATCTCCTCAATGGTGCGGTAGATGGAGCGCGAGCGCGCGCTGTAGTGGCGGCCCTCCCTTACTATGAGGCCTGAGCGCATCAGGTTGTTCAGGTGATTTACAACAGAGCCGCGGCTCATGCCCACGCGTTCTGTAATGGCGGTTGAAGTCAGCGCCTCGCCGCTTTCGGTTGCCTTGATTATCTCGCGGAAAACAAATGAAGCGGTTTTTTCCTTGTCAATCGGCTCCATGAAGCCGAGAGTCTGGCAGATCCACTCGAGCTCGGAAAGCGGGTCCTCGGAAAACGGCTTTTCCACCCGTTTAATCACTATCTTGAAAGCGGCCCTTCTCTCTTCCATTACAAAAAGAGCGGGCGAAAGCCTTTAAAAGGTTTTGATTAAAGAGTATATGCAAAGATTAAGAAGTTTAGGCAATAATCGTGTTTTAGGGGTTTACGGGATGGAAAAATGGCATATCGGCGACAACGGAAAAAGGCCGGAGAAGCATGGCCTGCCTGGAGTTGAAAAACAAGGCGTTCCTGCACATGAAAAGGCGGAAGCGGAAAAAAAGGGCAAGCCTGATGAGGGGTGTGAGAAGCGGATAGCGGAGCTGCGAGCGGCTGCGGAAGGCCACAAGGAAACGCTGCAGAGGCTGCAGGCGGAGTTCGAGAACGCTTCAAAGCGCGCGGAGCGCGAAAGAGCGGAGTTTGTGAAATTCGCTTCAGCAAAAACCATCCAGGGCTTTTTGCCTGTAATTGACTCAATGGAAGAGGCGATCAAGCAGGCGGAGAAAAGCGGGAACAAGGAGATGAAGGAAGGGGTTGCGACAATAATGAAACAGATGATGAAGGCGCTTGAGGGCAACGGAGTGAGGAGGATTGAAGCGCTTGGGAAAAAGTTCGACCACTCGCTCCACGAAGTGCTGCTGGCAGGCAAGGATGATGCAAAGGGCGATGATGCGGTGCTCGAGGAGCTGCAGAAAGGATACACAATCAACGGGGTTGTGCTCAGGCCGGCGAAAGTGAAGGTGAACAGGAAGGAGTGACGCTTAGCCAGAACGCTAGGGGGCATTTGGTTTTAATGGAGGGAAAAATATGGGAAAGACAATAGGTGTGGACCTGGGGACAAGCAACAGCGCCGCGGCATATCTTGAGGCGGGGAAGCCGAAAATAATACCTTCTGCTGAAGGGAACACTGTTTACGGGAAATCTTTCCCGAGCGTGGTCGCGTTTTCAAAGGATGGCCAGCTGCTTGTCGGGGAGCCTGCGCGCAGGCAGGCTGTGAGCAACCCCCAGAGGACTTTTTCCGGGTTCAAGAGGAAAATGGGCACGGATTACAAGTACAAGGCCGACAAGGACTATACGCCGCAGCAGCTTTCGGCTTTTGTGCTCCAGAAAATCAAGCGCGACGCCGAAGCGTTTTTGGGCGAGAAAGTGGAGAAGGCGGTAATCACGGTTCCTGCTTACTTTGACGACAACCAGAGGCAGGCCACGAAGGATGCGGGGGCAATCGCCGGCCTGGAAGTCGTCAGGATTGTGAATGAGCCGACCGCGGCCTCGATGGCTTATGGCCTTGACAAGAAGGAGAAGAATTTCAAGATCCTTGTATTCGACCTCGGCGGCGGAACCCTTGATGTGACAGTAATGGAATATGATAAAAGCGGGGACAAGGACGCCATCGGGACGTTCGAGGTGCGGAGCACTTCGGGCGACACGCAGCTCGGCGGAAGGGACATGGATGAGGCGCTCGTGAATTACATTGCGGGGGAATTCAGGGCGAAGGAAGGCGTCGATTTGAAGAAGGACGCCACAGCGATGCAGCGCGTGCACGAGGCCGCGGAGAAGGCGAAGATAGAGCTCTCAACGGTGCTCGAAACCGAGATAAATCTGCCTTACATCAGCGCAACCAACGAGGGGCCGAAGCACCTGCAGATGAAGCTCAACCGCGCAAAGCTCGAGGAGCTCATTGGCCCGATTGTTAAGAGGTGCCTCAAGCCCGTGCAACAGGCGCTAGCCGACGCGAAAATGACTCCGGCTGACATCGGCAAAGTGGTGCTTGTCGGCGGCCCAACGAGGATGCCGGTTGTGCACCAGTTCATTGAGAAGGAAATCGGAACCAAAGTCGAGCGCGGAGTGGACCCCATGGAATGCGTCGCGCTCGGGGCGGCCATACAGGCGGGGGTGCTCGCCGGCGAAATCAAGGATGTGCTCCTGCTGGACGTCACTCCGCTGAGCCTGGGAATTGAGACGCTGGGCGGGGTGTTCACAAAGCTCATTGAGAGGAACACAACGATTCCGACAAAGAAGAGCCAGGTGTTCTCCACGGCTTCGGAAAACCAGCCTGCGGTTGACATACATGTTCTGCAGGGCGAGAGGCAGATGGCGGCATCGAACAAGACGCTCGGCAGGTTCCAGCTCACAGGCATCCCTCCGGCGCCGCGCGGGGTTCCGCAGGTCGAAGTGACGTTTGACATTGACGCGAACGGGATTGTCCACGTGATGGCAAAGGATTTGGGCACGGGAAAGGAGCAGAGCGTCAAAATCGTTGCATCCCAGAAGCTCAACGAGGCTGAAATCGAGAAGATGCGCAAGGATGCCGAGGCGCATGCCGAAGAGGACAAAGCAAGGCACGAGGAAGTGGAAACGGTAAACAGCGCGGATGCGATGGCCTACAGCACTGATAAACTCCTGGAGGAAATGAAGGGAAAGATCCCTGAGGGAAAAATCGGCTCTATAAAGGGGAAGAACGAGGAGCTGAAAAAGCTGCTAGGAACCGAGCCAAAGGACGTTGCCGCGATAAAGCCCGCGCTTGAGGCGCTGAACCGCGAGGTGCAGGCAGCGACAACGGAACTGTACAAGAACGCCGGCAAGGGCGCGCATCATGGCGGGGCGGGAAGAGCCCAAAAAGAAAATGGCGATGGGGAAAAAGGCGGCAAGGGGGATAACGTCGTTGACGCCGAGTTCACGGAAGAAGACAAGAAGTGATTGCGCTTTTCCGAAACCATTTGTAGGCTCGGGAAGATTGGGGGCGAAAGCCCCCAATAATCTTTATGTTAAGAATGCTCGAAGTTTTGTGCTATGGCTAAGGACTACTACGGTGTTTTGGGGGTTTCCCGCGGCGCCTCGCAGGAAGACATCAAGAAGGCTTACAAGGAATTGGCGAAAAAGCACCACCCTGATTTGAACAAGGAAAAAGGCGCCGAGGAAAAGTTCAAGGAAGTCCAGCACGCTTATTCAATTTTGGGGAACGAGGAGAAGCGCCGCAATTATGACCAGTTCGGCGAGCAGGCGGAAAGGTTCCAGGGTTTTTCAGGAGGCGGATTTGGGGGGCCTGAAGGCGCAGGCTTCGGCGATTTTTCCGACATTTTCGAGTCATTCAGCTTTGGCCGCGGCTTTTCCGATATTTTCGGCGATGGCATGTTCGGCGGCGCGCAGCGGGGGCCGCGAAGGGGAGAGGATGTCGCAGTCCGCCTCAATCTAAGCTTTGAGGAAGCGGCGTTCGGCACAAAGAAGGAAATAGGGCTTGACGTTGTCGGGGAGTGCCAGACATGCAAAGGCTCGGGCGCAAAGTCAGGCACGGGAAAGAGACAATGCGACGTCTGCAGCGGCTCCGGCATGGAGCGCAGCACTCGCCGCACATTCATCGGAACCATCCAGATGCAGGCCACTTGCAGGAAATGCCGCGGCTCGGGCGAAATCATTGTAGAGCCGTGCAGGGAATGCGGCGGCAGCGGCAGCATGCGCAAGAGGAAAAAAATCACTATTGAAGTTCCTGAAGGCATTGGCACAGGCCAGCAGCTCAGGGTGCGCGGAAAAGGCCATGCCGGAGAGCGCGGCGCTGCGACAGGCGACCTCATTGCGGTGATTTACATCGAGCCGCACGAAATTTTCAAGAGGGACGGGGAGGACATTTACATGGAGACCCCGGTTTCCTTCAGCGAGGCGGCGCTGGGCGCGGAAATCGGGGTGCCGACGCTGAAAGGCAAGGCGAAGCTGAAGATTCCTGCGGGAACCCAGGGCGGAACGCTTTTCAGGATGCATGGGAAGGGCATCAAAATCCTTAACAGGAGCCAGAACGGCGACCAGTATGTCAAGGTGATTGTGAGGACGCCCGAGAAAATGTCGAGGCGCGAGAGGGAGCTGCTCGAGGAGCTCTCGAAAGAGGATGCGACGGCGAAGGGCAGGGGGGATTTCTTCGGCAGGTTTAAGGGCCTGTTCGGCTGAAACTGGCGTGGGTGAGAATTAGCTTTCCAGATTTTTTTCTGCGGATGTGCTGCTCCTGAATTTTTTTCCTTCAAGTAATTTGCGCGCTGTGAAAGTTGTTCCGGTATTGAGGACCGGGTTATTTGAGAGGGTTTTTGCCAATTTGACGCCGAGCTCTGTTCGAAGTGTTTCCCGAATGCGCCCCTTTGTTTTCCTAGTGAAGTAAACCAGGATTGGCCTGACTTTTACTTCTGGTTTTCCTGGAAATTCTTCCAAAGTATATTTGAATCCGAAAAGTTTTCCTTCCTCAATCAATCTCCGGAGGCGCGGCAGCATTTGCTCAACTTCCTCAGGCCTTCGGAAAAACCTGAAACGCCCGTCTGGCTCTGGCTCGAACCTGCGATGGCAATAAACCCAGTAGCCGTCGTCATTCACCTGCGGCGTGTTTCTCCATCTCTTAAATCGGGCAGAAATCGGTGATAAGCGGCGGAGCATCACCGACATGAGTTTCTTCAGCATAATATGACATTGCAAATGGGAGGTAATAATTGTTACTGAACCTCGCGGCGAGCCGTGCAAATCACCCTTTTAATCCTTATTCTACTGAATTAAGTGGAAACAGCCTCAGGGGCTTTGTATGCCGGAAAATGCTCAGAAGAACGAGTTCCTCGCCATTGAAAAGAAGTGGCAAAGCCAATGGGAAAAGGACAAAATATACGCATTTGACCCGAAGCGCAAGGGAAGCGTTTTCAGCATCGACACGCCTCCGCCGACGGTTTCGGGCAGGATGCACCTCGGCCACGCATTCTCGTACGCGCACGCGGACTTCATTGCAAGGTACAAGCGGATGCGCGGATACAACGTATTTTACCCTTTCGGCCTCGATGACAACGGCCTCGCAACGGAGCGCCTTGTCGAGAAAAGCAGGAACATCCGCGCAAAGGACTACACACGTGGGCAATTCATCAAAATATGCCTGGAGGAGACGCGCAGGCACGAGGAGCTGATGATTTCGGATTTCAAGTCGGTCGGGTTGAGCGTTGACTGGGGAACGCTTTACAGGACGATTGAGCCGCTTGCGCGCAAAACCAGCCAGAAAAGCTTCCTCGACATTTACGGCAAGGGCAGGGCTTACCGCAAGGAGGCGCCGAGCATGTGGTGCCCGGCATGCGAAACGGCGATTGCGCAGGCAGAGCTCGAGGATGTCGAAATGGATTCGACTTTCTCGGATTTGGCGTTCAAGCTGAAGGGCGGCGGCGAAATAATAATCTCGACAACAAGGCCTGAGCTGCTCTCAAGCTGCGTCGCGGTTTTCATCCACCCTTCCGACAGGAGGAAAAAGGAACTGCTCGGCAAAAAAGCCATTGTGCCGATTTTCGGGCACGAGGTTGAAATAAAGGAAGACGCAAGGGTCGACCCAGGGAAAGGCTCGGGAATCGTGATGTGCTGCACGTTCGGTGACCAGACAGACATGGAGTGGTACTTCGCGCACAACCTCCAGCTGCGCGTCAGCTTCACTCCCGACGGGAAAATGGCGGAGATTGCGGGCAAGTATAGCGGGAAAAAGATCAAGGAGGCGCGCAAGGAAATTATTGATGATTTGAAAACGGCGGGCGTGCTGAAGGCACAGAGGCCGATTCGCCACGCAGTGAAGGTGCATGAGCGCTGCAAAACCGAAATGGAGATAATGAACACAAAGCAGTGGTTCATCAAGTATTTGGATTTGAAGGAAGAGTTCCTGAAAAAAGGGCGCGAGCTGAAGTGGCACCCTGGGCACATGCGCGTGCGCTACGAAAACTGGATCAAGGGGCTGCAGTGGGACTGGAGCATCTCGAGGCAGAGGTTCTTCGGCGTGCCGTTTCCGGTTTGGTACTGCGGGAAGTGCGGCGAAACAATTGTTGCGGACGGGAAGCGGCTTCCCGTTGACCCGCTCCAGGACAAGCCCGCCGCGAAGAAATGCGAGAAATGCGGAAGCGCGGAATTCGTGCCCGAAAAGGACGTGCTTGACACATGGGCAACATCATCGCTCACCCCCCAGATAAATTCCAGGTGGGCCGAGGGAAATGCGCTGCACAGGAAAATATTCCCGATGGGCCTGAGGCCGCAGGCGCACGACATCATTACACTTTGGGCGTTCAACACAATAGTCAAGTCATACTTCCACGAGGGGAAGCTGCCGTGGAAGGAGATAATGATTTCCGGGCACGCGCTCGACCCAAAAGGAAGGAAAATGTCCAAGAGCCTCGGCAACGCGGTCAATCCTGTTGAGATGATAGGGAAATACTCGGCGGACATGCTGCGCTACTGGGCTGCAACCGGCACGCTCGGCGATGACCTGCCTTTCCAGGAAAAGGAATTCGTTTCCGCGAAGAAATTCCTGACAAAGCTCTCTAACGCAGGAAAGTTTGTCGCAATGAAAACCGAAGGCATTTCACTCAAGGACTTTGAAAAGGAAAGGAAAAATTTGCGCAGCATTGACAGGTGGATACTCGGCAGGTTCGAGGCTACAAAGAAAGAGGCGACTGATGCGCTCGAGGGTTATGAATACTCCCGCGCGCTCACTGCGCTCAGGAATTTTTTCTGGCTCGAGTTCGCCGATTATTACATCGAGGAAGTCAAATACAGGGTTTACGCCGGGAATGACAAGGGCTCAAAGGCCGCCAAGGCAACGCTTGTGAAAGTGCTAACCGAGCTGCTGAAGATGCTCGCGCCTTTCCTGCCGCACGCGACAGAGGAGATAATGCAGGCGGACTTCAAATCCTGCATGAAACGGAAATCAATCCATCTTGAGGAATGGCCTGCGCATGACGGGAAGCTTGTGGACGCTGAAGCGGAGAAAGCGGGGGAAATCGCAAAAGCCATTGTTTCCTGCCTGCGGAAGCACAAAACCGGGAAGGGCTTGGCGATGAACGCGGAAATCGCAGAAGCAAGGGTTTTCATTGAAAAGGATTCGGGGCTGTTCGAAAAGATAGCGGAAGACGTGAAAAACACGATGAATGTGAAGGCGATTTCGCTTGCAAAGGGAAAGGGCTCAATTGATGCAGGAAACGGAATATCGCTGGAAATAATGTAAGTTTATAAATATGTAAAGCCATGTAATGGCAGTGGTGGCATGGCTCGCCTGGGAAAAATAATATTGATTTTGCTCATTGTTGCGGCGGCATATTTTATCATTGCGAAGCCGCAGGTGCCGATTCCTTTTGGCGGAAATTCCGGGAAGCTGGCCGAAATTGACTCGAAATATGGCGTCGGGGCGGGCAGCATCGCCCCGCCAAGGGCGCAGGACATCGAGGCCTATGAGATGGAGCTCCGGAAAATCTTCTCCGCAAATGAGGCGGAGAAAAGCCTTATCGCAATGAAGATTGAGCTTGCGGAGATGCAGAAATACACCTTCATTTCGGCTTCAAGCACAAGCAGGATTGATTTCCAGGGCATAGAATGCTCCGCAGCGGGGCCCATAGGCATGGCGGCTTCATCTGCAGGGGAAGCAATCAACCATGCGGATAAAGCACTGGAATTCCAGAAGAAAATCGGGGGCGTGGGCAGCCAGGAATACCTGGCTTCTGGCCAAACCGCTTCGACAATAACTTTTGTAAGGAACGCCCTCGCCGAGCAGAAGAAGAACCTTGATTACCTCTGCGGAAAGGGCCGCAAATGAAGCTGCTGAAACAGGGCGCCGAGGCGAAGATTTTCGTTTCTGAATACCTCGGGGAAAAGTGCGTTTTCAAGGTGCGGGAGCCGAAGCCATACCGCGAGAAGGCGCTGGATAAAAAAATAATTGTGGAGAGGATGCGCTCCGAAGCAAACCTGCTTTCGCGCGCGAAGGGCGCGGGGGTGCGCACCCCGCTCATAAAAAAAATCGATTTGCGGCGGCGCGAGATTGTGACGGAATTCATTTCCGGGAAAACGCTCAAGGAGGAGCTTCAACGCGGGAAAGGCGCAGGGGAGCTCTGCGCCGGGCTCGGCGCCGAAATCGCAAAGCTGCATTCCGCGGACATTGTCCATGGCGATCTGACGACAAGCAACGTGGTTGTGCGGAGAGGGAAGCTAGTGTTCCTTGACTTCGGGCTCGGCGCGGTTTCACACAAGATTGAAGATAAAGCAGTTGATTTGCTCTGCCTGAAGAAGATGTTTGCCGCGACGCATTTTGGGATTTTTGAAAAGTGGGAAACGGTTACTGCGGCGTACACGCGCGGATTCGCCAATGGGAAAGCCGTTCTGGGGCGGATGAAAGCTGTCGAGGCGAGGGCGAGGTACTACTGAGGTAAAATGCGGGCGTAGCGAGCCAAGCCCATACAGGGCATGGGCTGCCGCACCCAACACTCCGTTGGCCCTTCCGAGGCGCGGTATTCGGCCGCGCCCTTCCGAGGCGCGACTCGGACGGA
>CAYJRH010000011.1:8409-20838 GCA_964372565.1 uncultured archaeon | reverse complement strand
CATGCTAATAATGCCGTGGGTGTTGTATTTAAGGGTATTTTTAGGCCTGCGGAACAAAACGGTTTAAAAAGACGGGAAACGCTTGTAATACTATGATTCCTGCAAGATCGGGGCGAAGGCCAAAGCCCATTAAAAAAATGCCAAGACTGACTTACCCCACGCGAATGCGCACAACGCTCCTTGAAAAGCTTATCAGTGTCGAGCCTTTAGTAAGGAAAGACAGCGTCTTTGCATACCTTCCAGAATTCCAAAAACTCGGGCAAATCTTGGACGACGTAGGAGAAGGAAGGCCCTTCAATGCGGTTCAGCTGCAGAGGGCCAATTCATTCGTCACTAAATTTATAAAAAAGTACAGAACTGTAAAAAAGTACAGAACTGCACAGAAGAAAAAATAGAAGAGAAGCGGCGGCTTACGCCACCACTTCTATGTTAAGGCGCTTCTTCAGCTCCCTGTACCTGTTCCTAATCGTTACTTCCGTCACGCCCGCGACGTTCGCGACTTCCTTCTGTGTCCTGCGCTCGCCCTTCAAGAGGCCTGCAATGTACACCGCAGCCGCCGCAACGCCTGTGGGGCCCCTTCCCGAGATGAGGCCGTTCTTTATCGCCTCTTCAAGGATTTTGCGCCCCTCTTCCTGCACCTCTCCCGAAAGGTTCAGCTCTGAAGCGAACCTCGGGATGTAGTGAATCGGGTTTGTCAGCGGTATATCGAGCTTGAGCTCCCTCACAAGGAACCTGTAAGTCCTTCCGATTTCCTTTTTTGTGAGCCCTGAAGCCTCCGCCATCTCATTCAGTGTCCTCGGAACGTTGTAGTTCCTGCACACGGTGTAGAGCACTGCGGCAACAACCGCTTCAATAAGCCTTCCGCGTATGAGGCCTTTCTTCACGGTCTTCCTGTAAAGGAGCGCCGCGGCCTCGACAAGCTGTTCAGGGGTGTTCAGGTATGAAGCAATCCTCCTGAGCTCGGTCAAGGCGATTGAAAGGTTCCTCTGCATCGAGGAGCTTATCGACGCCCTCTTGTGCCACTTTATGAGCCTGTACATCTGCGCCCTGCTCTTTGAGGAAAGCCTGTTTCCCCTCAAATCAGTGCCGCGCCTGTCAATCATTGTCACGAGGCCCTTGTTCAGCTTGACATATTTCATCGGCGAGCCTGTGCGCGCCCTTTCCTCGGCCTGGTCGGAGTCAAAGCTCCTCCATTCCTTGCCGAAATCAACTTCATCCTCGGATATAATCAGCCCGCAGCTGCTGCAGACTATCTCGCCTTTCTCGTCATCCTTCATTATTTTTGCGCTGCCACACTCAGGGCACTTGACATCTGCCATGTAAAACCACTCCGTTTGCCTGCGCTCCCCCCACGGAAGCGCCTCTCCTGTCTGCCTTTATTGAAAATCTCAGAAACAGTTGGGAGAATAATATACTTCCCACCCTCTACCTTTATAAATTTTGCGGTATATGCCGCGGAGAATCAGTTTTCGTTATTTTGCCTTGTTTCGGCTTTCTTAGGGGTTTTAGGGGCTTTTTTCGCCTTTTTTGTTTCGGCCTTGATTTCTTTCGGTGCGCGGTAATCTTTTATAAGTATGCCGCTGATGGAGCCGTTTTGCCCCGGCCTTGAGGTCACGCGGATGTGGACTTCGGATGCCCCGTCCTTGGCCTTGAGCACGGCGCCCTTGGTTATGATGTTCCTTCGCGCGAACTGCGCATCCGCGGGGTTCTCAACGACTGAAAGAATCTCATACTTCCTTGCGTTTGCCTTGCCGGCTTCGGTTGCCGTGGCGTATTTCCCGTGCCTCAGCTTGATTTTTTCGGTGCTGCCGAGCCCTTCGACAACCCTTGCCTCTATTTCCTCATTATCATCATCCGAGGGGGCTATTGTTGTCAGGGCGGCGTCTCCGCCTTTCCATGCAAGCCTCTTGTCCGAGCGCCTGAGTGTCATCCTCTTGCCCCCTGAAATCTTTGTCGAAGCCTTTGTATGCCACTGGGTCATCTGTAAAACCTTTTAACGCCATCCGAGCAACTTAATTGCATGATTTCCTTAAAAGCCGGAAATAAGCGCTTTTTGCTCATTATTGGCAGAATAACTACTGATTCATACAGCGCCACTATTAAAAAGCTTGCGATGGCGCAGCGGCGCGGCTTTGCACAAATCGTGCCGGCGAGGCTCATCGCAGGGAAAAAACACCTTGCAGCCGCGCTCGAAGCCGCAACGTCGGCGATGCGATTTAAATCCAATTTCGCCAAGACCCTCAACCTCGAATTCCTGATTCGCCTTTTCGGCGAGAAGCAGCTCGGCAGGGCAATCGAGAAAGCGGGATTCAAGGACAGGGAACCGATTGTGTTGATTGCGGAGGGCGGCGCTGAAAAGCTCGCCGCGCTGAAAAAGGAAATCGGCATTTCTGAAACCAAATACAGGTTCGGCGACAGCAAGGAAGGGCTGATGCGCGCCTACGGCGTGTCGCAGGAGGAGCTCGGCGCGGTTTCGGATTTGAAAAATGCGCTCGAGGCGCTCGTGATTGAGAAAATTTCGTTCGTGGCGATGGAGAGGTAATTTTTTGAAAATGAATTCTATTTAAAACCATTCGGGAAAATTTTGGCAACATTGGCCGTTTGTAAAACTGTCACTCTAGAAGTTTCACGAACTCTTTCTTTTCCATTTTGAGGTCTTTCTTTATGATTTTGTTCAGGAGCCCCTCGCCGATGGGCTCATTTCCGTGCACTGGCACGCTGGCTTTTCTTCCATCAGGATGCGCAAACATGAAATGGCTTCCCCTAATTCGGGTTTGGTGAAAGCCCAAAGATTCGATTATTTTAATTAGTTTTTTCGCGGAATTGGCTTCAAGGCTTACACCTCGACAACCTGAACCCCGACAAAACTGGTTTCTTGGGTTTCTCCTTGTTCTTCAAGGCAGAGCTCTATTACTTCCTTTGTTCTCCTGAGAAGCTCGTCCATTGTCTTTGCCTGTGTATGGCACGCATCAAGTTCCGGCACATCTGCAACAAGCCAGCCATCCCTGTCCTTTTCTATTACAACCGTAAAAGTCCGTTTTCCCTTCAAACAATCACCTGAGCATATATTGCCCTAAACGCAATTTATATGTTGCCGTATGCATTCATATTGATGTCTGTGGCGATTCCAAAGAAGGAATACGTGCGCCTCAAAAAAAGTTCCGCGGTTGACCGCGCCCTTGTGGCAAAGATTACCAAGGGGCTTTGAGGGCATAAAGCACGGCAGGATTGCCGAGTGGAAGCCAAAATTCAATTGACGCTTCTTCACCTTTAACGGAACCCCATAAGTGCTTTCCGGCAAGGCAAATTACAGGAATTCCTTTTTTATTCCGTGGAATCTAGTGAAATGCCTGTCTTTAGTGAGAACCCCAACCCCGTTCTCCTCTGCGGCCGCTGCAATTATGCAGTCTACGAGCCCCACCTGCCTTCCTTTCCGCAAAGGATTGTTCGCCGAATGCCAGAGCATTCCGGCCCTCAAGAAACCCCTTTTTGAAACGCCGAGCAACCCGTTGCAGGATTTTTCAATAATTTGCCCTATGGCAAGCGGGTCAAATTTGTTTGAGATGCACCATTTGCTCAGTTCGGCAAAAGTTATGTCAAGGGCAAAACACTCATTTTTCTCCAAAACGCTTTTTGCCTTTTTTCCCAGTTGGGAGCCCAAGAGGATTTCTGCCCAAACCGAAGTGTCGACAACATACATCAGAATTCCCTGCCCTTTTCTTCCCTTCTGAACGGCTTTGCGCCTTTCATTGCGCCAAAAAGCCTGCCCAGCGCTACAGCCTTCCTGGGATTGATGACGCTTAACCGCACCGTCTGGTCAAATTTCAGGTTGTTTTCAGCCAAATCCTTCTTTTTTATGGCAATCGCTGCCGAATTGCCGAGCCTCACGATTTTGCCTTCAATCATCCGGACCACCATGTAATAACTTGTTATAACTTATTTTAATCCTTTCCGCTTCCTTCAACTGGCATCAATCCTCCCTGTAATACTCGTTCAGCACCTCGTGTATCTTCTTCGCCTTTATCGGGCCGGTGTTCTCGACTTCCTGCAGCTCCTTCACCGAAGCGTTGACGACTGCGCGGATGTTCCCGAATTTCTTCAGCAGCGCCTTTGCGAGCTGCGGCCCCACCATCGGGAAGCCCTCGAGCACGTACTGCTGCTGCTGTTTTGTCGTGAGGCCTTTCCTCCCGACGCGCAGCCTGATTTCGCTGTCCTTTCCCGTTTGCTCGCGCTTCGCAATCTGGTAGATGTACTTCACGGTTTCCTCCTCGCTCTCCGCGTAAAGGATTGGGATGCGGTAATTCAGCGCGATTGAGGCGAGGATGCCGCGGATTGCGTTCTCGTGGATGTTGCGCAAAGTGAAAAGCTCCCGCGGGTCGCCCTCAAGGATGAGCAGCGGTGAGTCATAATTAGATGCCATTGAAGTGAGCTGGTTGAAGAGCCTCCCGTCTGTAACGGAAGAAAGGAAGTCCTCGGTAGTCTTCCTTTCCACCACTACATTATCGCTCAGGACAAAATCACCGACCTCGAGCTGCTTCACCTGCAAAGAAACATCCTCATAATCCTTTAGCCTTGTGACGATGCCCGAGGCCTGCTCGCGCGTGTCCACATAAATCACTATCTTTCCTGAATCGCCCTGTGTGTATTTGAGGAGCGTCATCTGCGAATCCAGCTTCTTCTCAGGAATCGCCTTTGGGGACTGCAGCCGCCTTAACGTTTGGTGCATCTTCCGCTCCTTTGAGCGGCTCGCGTAATGGAACGCCTCATCCCTCGTGCCCCTCGCCATCAGTATTATTGCGCGGCCTTCCTCTTTTCTCCCTGTCCTTCCGCGGCGCTGGATCATCCTAATCTCGGAGGGAACAGGCTCGTAGAAAATCACCAAATCGACCTGGGGGATGTCGAGGCCTTCCTCCGCAACGCTCGAGGCGACAATGCAGTTGTACTTCCCTCCCTTCAAATCAGCAATTATCTGCACCTGCTCCTTCTGCCTCAGCCCTTTATCATCGCCTTTTGTCGCCTGCCCGACAAACCGCGCAGGCCTTATGCTCTCAATCGGCTCAAGGTAACCCATTATCGATTTTATGTTATCCCGGTAATGGTTGAACACAATCACCTTGCTTTCGGGGTTTTTGTGGAATTGTTCAACCAGGATGTGCCTGAGCGCCTCGAGCTTCGGGTGAACCGCTTTTTCCCGCGCGAGCTCCTCAATGATTTGCTTTGCGCGGAGCACGTTGATGTTCGACATCACGGATTTCACGGCTTTCGAGGCCGAGCTGCCCGAGCTGTCCACAGCCATTTTCTGCATGTACTCGTTTACGGCATAAGTGCCCTGGGTTTCAAGCAATTCGCAGGCGTGCGCAACTTTCAGCAATGAAGCGACCCTTGACGAGGCGCTGTAAAGCGAGGGCTGTGTCCTCCCGTGCGAAATCAATTGCTTCCTGACCTGCGCCTGCATAATGAGCAAATCCTTCCTCGAAAAATACCTCTTCCCGATGCCAAAGCCCATTTTTTTGAGGCTTTCAGCCTGCTCGTGCTGGAATTTTTCAAGCAAAACCTTTGCCTCCCGGAATTTTGCGGGCAAATCAACCCTGACCCATTCGACATGTATGGGGTTGACATAATCTTTCACGTCTTCATCCTCTTGCGTCTTAATTTCCACATTTTTTATGAAGAGGTTCCTGCACACGCTCTGGATTTTTTCCTCCTCGCCGCCGGGCGAAGCGGTGAGCGCGAGAATCAGCGGGCTTTCCGCCTGCTTCATGTATTGTTCCGCAATGAAAACGTACGAATAATCCCCGATTGCGCGGTGGGATTCATCGAAAACCAAAAGACCGAAGTCCTTGAGCGAGATTTCCCCCGAGACAAGGTCATTCCTGATGCTCTGCGGCGTCGCGGATATTATTTTCGCGGTTTCGAATATTTTGCGGCGCTTCTCAGGGGAAACGGCGCCTGTCATTGTGATGACGTCTTCCTTCCCGATTTTCAGGAACCTGAGCATGCTTTTCTCATGCTGGACCGCGAGCGGCTTTGTCGGGGCCATGAAAAGCACTTTCCTGCCGCGCCTGAGGATTTCCGCGGCAACAAGCACTGCGACAACGGTTTTGCCGAGCGCTGTCGGCGCAACGACAAGCGTGTTCCCTTTCTCAAGCACGCGCGCTGCCAGAACCTCCTGATAGAGCTTGGATTCCACTGTTTCAGGGTTCAAAAGCGCGTGGGAAATGAATGCCATGAGCAATTCATGCCGGAACTCCCTTTAAAGCGTTTCAGGGGCTCGGTGCCGGTGCCATTGCAAAAAGGCAGGTTTATTAATTTAGGAAGCCATGTTTCGAACATGATTGGTAATAGGTCTGCAGGCGCCGGAAGAAGGGTTGCGGTGAGCCGCGAAGAGCATCACATGTGGGATTTGCCGATTAGGCGGAGAAAATCAAGTAAGGGTTTGTGGGTCATGCCTGTCAGGCCGCCTAGGATTTCAACAGAGGGATTCAGTTTGTTGAGAAGGCAGGCTGACGGCACTTATAGCGCCGCCAAACCAACGCGCCGCAGGTAGGGCACTTTTTTCGTCAAAAAGGGTTTTTTTAGGGCTTTTTTCGGGCAAATAACCGTTTTCTTTAAATCAATTTGGTTGCCAAGCCCTTACAGAGGTGGGTTTAATGGGGAACCAGATTTTGCCTTTGGCGGCAGTGGACCGCATCATAAGGAAATCAGGCGCAGGGCGCGTCAGTGAAGACGCGGTTATCGCGCTTGCCGAGGTGCTTGAGGAAGAAGGCGTGAAAATCAGCCAGCAGGCATCGGAATTCGCGAAGCACGCGAACCGCAAGACGGTTGTCGGCGCCGACATAAGGCTCGCGCTGAAGCAAGTCAAGGGATGAACTGAAAAATATAATTTAATTTTGTTGCCTGCCAGCTGATAAAAATAATTTAATTTTTGCCTGCCGAATCAGATAACCGAATTTTCAGGCGAATTTTCTGGGAACTTCCTTTTTATGTTCATGCAGTTGCTCCAAAGGCCTGCGCTCGAATTTTTGCCCCGGCCTCTGCTGGAGGCGCCTCCAGTACTCGGGCTTTGTCGGCCAGAGCATCGGGGAAATCAGGCGCACGCCGAACCCGTGGGAAATCAAATTGCGGTATGTGAAGCCGACGCAACCGTGCGTAATCAGCTCGGCGTAATTCACAGTATCCAGCCCGACGCGCTGCCTGAGCTTTTCCTCATGCTTTGCAATCTCTTCATAATTAATTGTTCCGCGCGGCGTAGCTTCGGCAGAATCGGCAAATCGCTGTGAAAAAGCCCCTCCAAGCTTCACTTCCCTGACTCCGAGCCCCCTCAAAATATGCGCCAAATCATTTTGCTCCTGGTCTGCTGGCCTTCTCCCCCCTGTAAATAGGAACGGGTTTTCCTCCCCCGTGGGAAGAATAACAGGAATTGGCATGCCTTTTGATTTGAACTCCGCCTTAAGCTCTTCAATATGCTTATGTGACTCGAGAATTATTACCGGCGTTTTTGCCTGGGAAACCATTTTATGGTATACTTTTTCAAAGCGCGTGGACGGAGCCGAGTCCCACGGGGTTACAACGAGCACAAGCTTCCCGTTTGCCTTCCTTACTGCTTCGGAAAGCCATGACGCCTCGTCTGGGGAAAGCAAATCCGAGTGTGCCATAGTAAAGAATTGGACATGGGGATATTTTAGGCTAACTGTTGCGGCGCAAACGGTTGCCGGATTATTTGAGCGCTTCCCAGAGCAGCTCGTCCTTCGGCCTGATTTCTATTCCGCTGCGGTCGATTGTGAAAGGATGGACGGTTTTGCTGTGGTTCGTGCCGCGCATCTTCCTCACAAAGACGCTCCTGTTCGGCGGGAAGAGGTAGAGGCAAACAACGCCATCCGAGATAAAATCCTCAACGCCGAAAGCCGAGTAGCTTGTCTTCAACCCTTTTGTTTCCGCGATGAGCACGGTTGTGCAGCCGAATGTTTTCAGCGCTTCGGTGAAGTTGAAAAGCATTGTCCTTATCCTTCCGCGTTCTGGTATCCACACGCCGAGCGCAGTTGTCGAGTCAACCACAAGGCGCTTGCACCCCATCTCCTTCACAAGGCGCTCTATGATTTTCAGCTCCTCCTCAATCTGCATCTGGACATTTTCCTGCGTATGGAGATTCATCTTGTAAATTTTAAGGCGGTTCGCATCCTGCAGGCCCTTAATATCCCAGCCAAAGGATTCGATGTTCCAGACAAGATTCTGGAGGTTGCCTTCAAGCGAAATGTAAAGGCCGGGCTCCTTGTACTGCTTTGCGCCGGCGATTAAATATGTGAGCCCAAAAATTGTTTTTCCGGTTCCGGAGCCGCCGGAGATAAGCACTGTCGAGCCCTGCGGGAAGCCTCCTTCAACGAGCTCGTCAAAGCCCTTAATCCCGGTCTTTATCCTTTCCACTTCAATTTCACCTTTTCAGCTTTTTTATTGCGTTCAGCACTTTTTCAAAAACTTCCTTTTGCGAAAGGTTGTCGGAATTGACGGCCAAGTCGAACATTCCCGGGTTCTCTCCCATGTTGAATTTGTACAACCTCTGATATAAAGCTTTGGTTTCCCCATCCCTCGCTTTTATTTTCGCCAAAACCTCGCCAAAAGGCAGTTTATCCCTTTCAACTACCCTTTTGGCGCGCACTTCCTGCGATGCCTCAAGCCACACCCTGTATGCCTTGCCCATGAATAGGTATGGCATTGTCCAGGAATCCATTATCACGCCGCCTTTTTCCGCAATCTGGATGAGCTTCTTGTCAAGCGCAATATCCATGGAACCGTCAGCCTGCCGCTTCTTCATGAACTCCCTTGCCTCCGGCCTTTCCCACCAGTCATGGATTTTTTTGGGCGAGGCATCCTTCAGCGCGCCTACGCCCTTTGTCGCCATTTCCCGAAGGATTGAGGAAGCGTGGATTACCTTCATGCCAAGCTCTTTTCCGAGCGAGTCCGCGAGCGAGCTCTTCCCCGAGCCCGCGAAACCGGAAATCAATATCACGCTCTTTGCCATGGCAACCGCAAGATTTATGGAAAAAGCTGTTAATAAGCGTTCTTTTTCCGCGGGAACCTGCCTGTGCGCACTTCATCCGCATACCTTTTCACTGCTTTGACTGCAGCCTGCTTTAGGCTGGCGTATTTCCTGAGGAACCTCGGCGAAAAGCCTTCGTCTGCATTCAACCCGAGCAAATCATGGAAAACCAGCACCTGCCCGCCGCAATAACGGCCTGCGCCGATCCCTATTGTCGGGATTCCCAGCGCGCCTGAAATTTCCCGCGCGATTTTTTCGGGAACCAGCTCGAGGACAATCCATGAGCAGCCCGCTTTTTCAAGGGCCAGCGCGTCACCGAGCAACTGCTTCTCCTCAACCCAGGCCCTGCCTTTGACTTTGGGCTTTTTGTCGGTCTGCGGGAGGTAACCGAGGTGCCCCATGACTTTGATTTTGTTTTTCCCCAGCCTTTCCACGATTTTTATTTTCGCGCCCTCAATCTTAACCGCGCCTGCGCCTGCCCTTATGAATTTCTTGGCGTTGCTGAGGGCGATTGAAGGCGCTGAATAAGATTTGAACGGCATGTCCGCAACAACAAGCGCCTTCGGCCCAGCGCGGCGGACGGCCCCCACGTGCACGAGCATTTCTTCCATGCCTATTTCCCGCGTGCTCCGCATCCCGTGCACGACATTCGCGGCGCTGTCGCCGACAAGGATGATGTCAACCCCTGCTTCGTCCGCGATGCGCGCCGAGGGGAAATCATAGGCTGTGAGCATGACGATTCTTTTGGACATTTCTGCACCTTGTTGCTAGCTAAAGCCTGCGAGTTCTATAATGCCCCGGTAAACACCCAGCATATTATTGAACCCGTCTATTGTTGTCAATTTCATGATTTCTTCTTCAGTCATGGGGAACATTGATTCATAAGCCTCCGGCCTCATTGAATCCTTTATTTTCGCGATGGCGGTTTCCATGCGGCGGCATTTATCAAAGATGCCCAGCGTCAGCACCTTTAGCTCTTCTTTTGAAACCGCTGAACACACCAGGCCTGGGTCATAAGCTACTAAAGCCCTTTCAATCAGTTTTCGGTTGGGCACATCAGGGGGGAGCAAAAAGGAGACTATTCCTTTTTCCATTTCCGCATAGACTTCCGGCCGCAGGTATAATTTGCTCGGCAGCATGTCTCTTTTCGGGTCATAGACAACATTGTGTTTCCTGAAAACGCCCCTCATGAAATTGAGCATCCCCACAGGGGTGGAAAGTTTCAGGTCGGGCTGCCTTATTCCCCCAATCGGCCTTTTCGAGTAGAAATATTTTTTTCCTCTTGGCCTATATTTCGCCAAAACACGCTTCCGGTTCATAACAGTTTTTTGCCCAAACCAATACTTAAATAATCCTTTTCGGCTATTTTTCCTAGGTGGTTTTTGTTGGAGAAGACAGAGCTCATATGGATGAACGGGAAAATGGTCAAGTGGGAGGACGCGCAGATACACGTGCTCACGCACACCCTCCATTATGGAACAGGCGCCTTTGAAGGGATTCGCTGCTACCACACGCCGAAAGGCCCCGCGATTTTCAGGCTCAGGGGCCACATAAAGAGGCTGATGGATTCCGCGCACATCCTGCAGATCAAGCCCAATTTCACGAAGGAGCAGTACGAGCGCGCGTGCAGGGAAGTCGTTTCCAAAAATAAGCTGAAGGAATGCTACATCAGGCCCATCATTTACTACGGATACGGGAAAATGGGGATTGCGACAAACGGCTGCGTTGTCGATTCCGCTGTTGCGGCATGGGCATGGGGCTCCTATTTGGGCGAGGAAGGCATGAAGAACGGCATCCGCGCGAAAATTTCGTCCTACCAGAGGCATCATGTGAATTCCATGATGACAAAATCGAAAACAACGGGAAGCTACGTGAACAGCACAATGGCGAAAATGGAGGCCATCAATTCAGGGTTCGACGAGGCGCTGATGCTTGACGGCCAGGGCTTCATTGCCGAGGCAACGGGAGAAAACATTTTCATTGTGCGGGACAATGTGCTTATCACGCCGCCTACAACGAACGCGCTTGAGGGCATCACGAGGAAGAGCATAATTGCGATGGCGCACGGAATGAAGATCAAGGTGCGCGAGGAGACTTTCACGAGGGACCAGCTTTACACTGCCGACGAGTGCTTCCTCACGGGAACCGCGGCTGAATTGACGCCGGTGCGCGAGGTCGACAACCGCGCAATCGGCATCGGGAAGCCGGGGCCAATAACAAAAAAGCTCCAGGCAAAATTTTTCGAGGTTGTGCACGGTAAGGTGCGCAAGTACAGCAAGTGGCTTGACTACGTGTGAGCGCCGAACTGGGGGCAAAGAATTAATACCTGTTCAGGCACATATTAAGCATGGCTGCCACACTAAAGCAGATTTACAGAAAACTGAATGAAATGGACATGAAGCTTTCTGCCCTTATGGTGAAAGAAGAGAGGCCGACAAGGAGCGAGCTTCATGCGATAAGGCTCGGTAAAAGGGAATTTCTGCAGGGCAAATTCAAGGAACTGGACAAAATAGGCAGATGATTGCCTTGCCGGAATTCAGGGTTCTTATTACAAACCGCGCCGAAAAAGACCTTCTTAAAGCACAGGCGAAAATTGCCTTGAGAATAAGGGAAGCCGCAAATTTTCTCAAAACCAACCCTGTTCCTGCCAAAGAATATGATGTCACGAAGATTTCCGCAAGCTATAGCATCGACAAAAGAAAAGACAGGGCCTACAAGTGAATCACATGGAATATGCAGGACTTTACTCGCTCATGCTCCGGCGCCAGAGCATCAGGAGCTTCAAGGCAAAGGATTTAAGCGAAGGGCAAATACGGAAAATAATCGACGCTGCTGTCACTGCGCCCTCATCGCTCAATTCCCAGCCATGGCTTTTTGCCGTCATCAAAAGCATGGAAGAAAAGCAAAAGCTCCGCGAAATTTACACAAGCGCGCGGAAAAAGCTCGGCCTGTACGCGCAGGACACCTCTTTTGTTGAAAAAGCAACCCCGATTGTTGTCGTGTGCGAGGACTCGGCCCCTGATAAAGTGATGAGCTGCGCAATGGCAATCCAGAACATGTTCCTCGCAGCGGAAGCAATGGGGTTGGGCAGCCTGCCTTCGGTCACCATACTTTTGGATAAGGGGCATGAGAATCAATTGGAAGAGTTGATTGGGGTGCGGGCGCCGAAAAAAATCGTGCTCGTGACTTTTTTCGGGCATGCCGATGCCGCCGCACCGAGGAAGCCGAAGAAAGAGACAAAAAGCCTGATTTTCGAGGGCAGGATTGGCAGCCGGCAACAAGAATAAATTTAAATCCCTGCAAAGCCATCATAATTGCAATAACGCTGATTTAATATACCAGAAAAGTGTTTATTTAGGACATGGAAAAAGGCCAGGGCGCGCTGGAGTATCTGC
>CAYJRH010000011.1:0-8309 GCA_964372565.1 uncultured archaeon | reverse complement strand
AGAAAAGTGTTTATTTAGGACATGGAAAAAGGCCAGGGCGCGCTGGAGTATCTGCTCCTCATCGGCGGCGCGGTTGTTGTCGCGACGATAGTAATCATGGTGCTCCTCAACATTTCGGCGTCGGGCGGCTCGATTTCCAAAACCCAGTTAATAGCGCAGGAACTCAGGAAATATGACACGCTCGGGCTGCTGCGCGCACAATACTCTTATGAAGGCACCCTCAATGACAGCTCGAAGAACAAGTACAACGGATCCGGGGCAGGCAATTACGCAGACGGGAAAATCGGGAGCGCGTGGCAGGGAAACGGAGGAGTGTATTACAGCATCCCTGGAGGCGCTGTAAACGGCCTGAGTGATTTCACGTTCATGTCGTGGGTCCGTTACGCCGGGGGCTCAGTTATACCCCAGAGCATATTCGGAGTCTTCGCCGGGATTCTTTTACCTTCGGCTACTACTTTTAGTTTATCGCTTAGCTGGAACCCCCCAAACGTGGCGACATACATAGAGGGAACGGGGAACAGAGGATACAACACAGGAAACTTGTTGGACGGCCAGTGGCACCATATCGCATGGGTGAAGCAAGGCACAACAGAAACCATCTACGCCGACTGCACGCCATATGTGTATGCCACCCCTGTTGCAATCGCCACAGTTAATGTGGATACTAGTAATATCCTATACTTCCATTCAAACTCCGCAACCGTTGACGAAACCTACATCATCAGCCGCGCGCTCGGCCGCAACGAAATCAAGGCGCTCGCGGGATGCTGAAAAAAAGGCGTTGAGATGAAACCGCGAAAAAGGCGTTGAGATGAAACCACGGAATGGAGGAAACAGGAAAAGGAAAATACCTGTCTTGTTCTCTGCCGGCAGGGCATTTAAGAAAAGGATAAGGCACTTATAGGCGCCCTTGCCGGTTGACGGCACGGGAAAAGGCCTCCCATTGGGGCCGGCTAAAAGTTGCCCTTCTGCCTAGAAACCTATTTAAAGCCCTGCAGCATCAATATGTGCATGATTTCAGGCGGCACAATGGCGGCCAAGATTCTTGGCGTTTTGCTTGTTGTGCTTGCCCTGCTAGCTTAAGCGCTCCCCAAAAACTTCGGCTTCTGGGAGTGCGAAATCAAGAGCCCAGAAGTCGTTATTTCTGCGGAGGAAAAAGGAAGGCAAGGAATGGCAATAAGGGAGAAAGAAACGGGCAGGAAGGTATAAAGAGGGTTTGGAAGAAATTTGTTTTTGGCTGTGGTTTTGGTGGCAAAAAAGCGCATGATAAAGATTTTCGACACCACTTTGAGGGACGGGGAGCAGAGCCCCGGCGCGACGCTCACGCACCACGAAAAAATTTTGATTGCGCAGCAGCTTGAAAGGCTGAATGTTGATATCATCGAGGCCGGTTTCCCGGTTGCGAGCAATGACGATTTTGCGGCAGTAAAGGAAATCGCCGAAAAAGTAAGGAAGCCAATCATCTGCGGGCTCGCGCGATGCAAAAAAGAGGACATCGAGCGCGTGGCAAAAGCCATCGCGCCCGCAAAAAGGGGCAGGATACACGTTTTCCTCGCGACCTCGCCGATACACATGAAGTACAAGCTCAAAATGACCGCGAGCCGGGTCCTTGAAGAGGCTCCAAGGTGGGTCAAATACGCGAAGCAATTCGCGGAGGACGTGGAGTTCTCGCCGGAAGACGCGGGGAGGAGCGACCCGAAATTCCTTTACAGGGTTTTGGAGCGCGCGATTGATGCCGGGGCAACTACTCTGAACATCCCCGACACTGTCGGCTACACGCAGCCGCACGAGTACGGTGGCCTCATAAAAGGCATTATCGAGAACACGCCCAACTATGACAAATCGATAACGATTTCGGCGCATTGCCACGATGACCTCGGCCTCGCGGTTGCGAACAGCCTTGCCGCCATTCAGGCAGGGGCAAACCAGGTCGAGGGCACAATCAACGGCATAGGAGAGCGGGCAGGAAACGCCGCGCTCGAGGAAGTCATCATGAACCTGCACGCGAGGCACAATGTCTTCAAGGCCGGCACCAGAGTGAACCTCAAGGAGCTTTACAACACGAGCAGGATGGTTTCGGATTTCACCACTATGGTTGTGCAGCCGAACAAGGCGATTGTGGGCAGGAACGCTTTTGCGCATGAGGCCGGCATACACCAGCACGGCATACTCGCGAACAGGAAGGTTTACGAAATCATGAACCCAAAAACAATCGGCAAGGCGACAGAGCTCGTGATCGGCAAGCACTCGGGCAGGGCTGCTGTAGCGGATTTCCTCAAGACCAGGGGATTCAAGCCCACAGCCGAGAAGCTTGCGGAAATTACGGCGAAGATAAAGGAGCTTGCTGACAGGAAGAAAAAAATATTCAACGAGGACATACTCGCAATAGCCGCGAGCGTGACAAAAAATCCGCAGGATGAAAAGGTCTTTGTGAAGCTGGAGGAAATCCAGATAAGCACGGGGAACAAGATTACGCCAACGGCCATTGTGAAGATTGTTGTTGCCGGCAAGGAGATTACAGGAACGGCGACAGGTGTCGGGCCTGTTGACGCGGTTTCAAAGGCGATGAAGCAGGCGCTGAACAATGAGTTTGAACTGAAGGATTACAGCCTCAAGGCGATAACAGGCGGCACCGACGCGCTCGCCGATGTCTCGATAACCATTGTTGATGAAAAAGGCGAGCAGTTCTGGGGCGAGGCGCTTGACGATGACATCACAATTGCTTCCGCTGAGGCGCTGGCAAAGTGCCTGAACAGGATGCTTGAGGCGAGGAAAGGGGGAGTGAAGCGGCCATGAAAGGGGCGAAGGCTTTCCTCGAGGCGCTGAAGAAGAACGGCGTGAGGCACATGTTCGGCATACCCGGCGGCGTTGTTATACCATTTTACGATGAAATTTACCATGACAATGCATTCAGGCACATTCTTGTGAGGCACGAACAGGGAGGGGCGCACATGGCGGAGGGCTATGCGAAGGCTTCGGGAAGGACGGGGACGTGCCTCGGCACCTCTGGGCCGGGCGCGACCAACCTTGTTACGGGCATTGCGGACGCCTTCATGGACTCTGTCCCGATTGTCGCTATCGGAGGCCAGGTATCCACGAACCTCATCGGCAAGGACGCGTTCCAGGAAGCCGATTTGATGGGAATTACAACGCCGATAACGAAGCACAATTTCCAGATAACGGACCCGAACGACATTGAATCGATAGTTGATGCGGCATACCTCATCGCCTCGACGAACAGGCCGGGCCCCGTGTATATTGACCTGCCGAAGGATGTGCAGCAGAAGGAGGTCACAGCGCCAAGGGAGATGAAGCTCAGGGGCTACAAGGTTACAAAGGGCTTTGACATGGAAGCGGCGAAAGCCGCGGCAAGGATGCTGCTCGAGGCGGAGAGGCCTGTGATTCTTGTAGGGGGCGGCGCGGTTCATGCCGAGTGCTCGGAAGAGCTGCGCAGGCTCGCCGAGGCCTCCAACATAATGGTTGCTACCACCTTGCTTGGAAAAGGCGTGTTTGATGAGAGGCACCCGCTGTGCCTCGGTGTAACGGGCATGCACGGCCACCCGCCCGCGGTGTACGCGATACAAAAATGCGATTTGCTGTTCACTGTGGGAATACGCTTTGATGACAGGGTTACGGGAAGGCTTGACGGCTTCGCGCCCGAGGCAAAGGTAATCCACATCGAGATTGACCCGAGCGAAATAAACAAGAACAGGAAGGCCGAGCTCGGAATCCTCGGCAACGCGAAAGAAGTGCTTGCGTTCATCAACGATGCGATGGGGAAGATGAAGCCTAAAAGCACAGCGTGGAACGACAAGCTCAGGCAGATGCAGCGCGAGTACCATGAGAACATTGACATTGATTCGGTTCCCATCGACCAGAGAAAGCTCATGCACGAGCTCCAGAAGGTTTTTACGCCGGAAACAATTGTCACGACAGGCGTGGGCGAGCACCAGATGGATGTGATGCACTTCATAAGGTTTTCGAGGCCGAGGAAGTTCATTTCATCCGGAGGATTGGGCACAATGGGCTTCGGGCTGCCGGCCGCAATCGGCGCAAAGGTTGCCATGCCCGAGAACGAGGTTTTCGACGTTGACGGCGACGGCAGCTTTGCGATGACCGTGCAGGAGCTTGCAACGGCAAAGGTGAACAGCATCAAGGTGATTTCGGTCATAATGAACAACGCCTACCTCGGCATGGTGCGCGCCTGGAATGACATGTTTTATGAAGGGCGAAGGAGCCAGGTATGGCTGGGAAAGGTGCCGGATTTCGCGAAGGTTGCGGAAGCATACGGGCTCCACGGCGAGAACGTCGAGAGGCCGTCGGAAATACCCGAGGCGCTGCAGCGCGCGCTCAAAAGCGGCGAGACAAGCGTAATCAACGTGCACGTGAACAACGACAAGATTGTGATGCCGATTGTGCCCGCAGGGGCGTCGAACAGCGAGATGCAGGGCTCGATGCTGCCGAAGGATTATTTCAAGAAGTGATTCCATGGAACCCAAGCCCGATCAACAGGCCGTTGAAAAGTTCATAATCACGACCGTTGTGGACAACAGGAAGGGCGTGATGGCGCGCATTGCGACTCTCCTCGCGAGGAAAGGCTACAACATCTCCTCCATTTGCGTGGGCAGGCACATGAACGAGGGAGAGGCGAGCATTGTCCTCGCTATTCACGGCACGGAGGATGAAATATTGCAGGCGAAGAACATGCTCGGAAAGCTTATCAATGTGATAAGCATCGAGGCAAAGCACAGGAGCGAGGTCATCGAAAGGGAGCTGTGCCTCATGAAAATAAAGGACGGGCGGGGGAAGGAGGCGGTTGAGGCAAGCTTCAATGGCTTCAACGCCCACATTGTGCAGGAGGGGAAGGGCTTTTGCGTAATTGAAATATGCGATTACCCGGAAAAGGTCACGGAATTCGTGTCAAAGGCGCTCAAGGAATTTGAGGTAATCGATTTTTCGAGGTCAGGGACTGATGCGATTTGATTTTAACCCTAAGTTCAGTGGATTGTATTGGCAATTTTGCATTTATTGAGAGCGGCATGGGAGGGGAATGAAATGGAGTTAATGATGGGCAAGGATGCGGATTTGAAGGATTTGAAGGGGAAGACAATAGCTGTATTGGGCTACGGCGCGCAGGGCGCGGCGCAGGCAATGTGCATGAAGGATTCAGGCCTTAATGTCATTGTCGGGCTGCGCAAGGGCAGCGAAAGCTGGAAAGCGGCGAAGGATTATGGGTTCGAGGTTCTTGAAACTGCGGAAGCAGCGAAACGCGCAGACATAATCCATGTGCTCATTCCGGATGAGAAGCAGGCCGAGGTTTTCGAGTCTGATGTGAAGCAGCATCTCACAAAAGGCAAGACCCTCTCGTTTTCGCATGGTTTCAACATCTGCTTCGGGTTCATAAAGCCGCCGAAGGACGTTGACGTGATAATGGTTGCGCCGAAGGCCCCGGGCACCGAGGAGCGGAAGCAGTTTGTCGCGGGGTTCGGGGTGCCAGCGCTGATAGCGATTAAGCACAACCATACCGGAAATGCGAAGAAAACCGCGCTTGCAATGGCGAAGGCATGCGGCTTCACGCGCGCTGGCGTGCTGGAATGCACTTTCGAGCAGGAAACTTACGAGGATTTGTTCGGCGAGCAGGTGGTTTTGTGCGGCGGGCTTTCCGAGCTGATAAAGACGGGGTTTGAAGTGCTTGTCGAGGCAGGTTACCCGCCCGAAATGGCTTACTTCGAGTGCCTCCACGAGATGAAGCTCATTGTCGATTTGGTTTACGAGGGCGGGCTGACGCACATGTGGCACGTTGTCTCAAACACAGCTGAATACGGCGGCCGCACAAGGGGAAAAGCCATAATTACGCCCGAAACAAAGAAGCGCATGAAGGAGCTCCTGCGGGATGTGGAGAGCGGAAAATTCGCGAACGAGTGGATTGCCGAGTACAGGGGAGGGCTGAAGAATTTCACGCGGCTCAGGAACGAGCAGAACAGCCATCTCATCGAAACCACGGGCAGGGAAATAAGGGCGCTGTTCAAGAAGAAGTGATTTAAAGGGCGGAATGCCTAAAGTGTATAAAATGGCAAAAAAGATGAAGGGCATTGTTCAAAAGTTCAAGGGTGGAAGGTGAAAAAGATGCCGTGGCGGAGGGGAGAGGAGGAGCATTTCCATCAAAAGCACAGAAAAGGCGTGGCGCATAGGCTTGATTAAAAAATTTTTTATGTTTGGGCGTGAAAATGACGAAAAAAATCGCTGTGCTTGCAGGTGACGGCGTCGGGCCTGAAATCACTGCGGAAGCGGTGCGCTGCCTGAAGGCCGTTTCGGACAGGCACTCGCTTGATTTGGAATTCGAGGAAGCGCTGGTAGGCTATGCGGCCTATGAAAAGAAGGGCCAGTGCCTCCCGAAAGATACGCTTGAGCTCTGCAGGAATTCCGACGCGATTCTCCTCGGCGCTGTCGGCGACCCGCGCGCGGACAAGCTGCCTGCGAACGAGCAGCCCGAGCGCGGAGCGCTGCTTCCCTTGAGGAAAATTTTCGAGCTTTACGCCAACCTCAGGCCCGCGAAAATATTCCCCGCGCTGATTGGCGCCTCGCCGCTGAAGAGGGAAATAATCGGCAGCGGGTTTGATTTCTTGATTGTGAGGGAGCTCACAGGCGACATTTATTTCGGCAAGAAGGACATGGACGAGGCAAACACATGGAAGAGCGATTTGATGAAATACTCGCGCCCGGAGGTCGCGCGGATTGCGAAGAAGGCATTCGAGCTCGCGCGGACGCGCGGGAAGAAAGTCACTTCCGTTGACAAGGCAAACGTGCTTTACACGAGCATGCTATGGCGCGACGAAGTTGAGAAGGTGCACGCGCAGTACAAGGATGTCAAGCTCGAGCACATGCTTGTCGACAACTGCGCAATGCAGATTGTGAAAAACCCGAGGCAGTTTGATGTGATTGTAACGGGGAATCTGTTCGGCGACATTCTGAGCGATGAGAGCTCTATAGTAACCGGCTCGCTTGGGATGCTCCCGAGCGCTTCCCTCGGCAATTCAAAGTTCGGGCTCTATGAGCCGATTCACGGCAGCGCGCCGAAATACGCGGGGCAGGACGTCGCGAACCCGATTGCGACGATTTTGAGCGGCGCGCTGATGCTGCGCTACACCTTCGGGCTTGAAAACGAGGCAAAGGAAATAGAAGCTGCCGTCGAGAAAGCAATCGATGCGAACAGGACTAAGGACATAATGGCTGAAGGCATGAGCCTCGTCGGCACAAAGGAAATGGGCAGGCTCATCGCAGAAGGGATTTAAAGCGCTTTGGGAATTCTTCTTTCCATGCTATTTGACCCTATTATCATCGCCTTCCTCGGCATTGCGCTTGGATTTATTTTCCAGAGGAAAATCGGCTTTGACCAGAAATCCGCCGCGGATCTGCTCATTTACGTGGTCGGGCCAGCGCTTATCTTTTCTTCCATTTATTCCAAGCCGCTTGCCCTCGGCGAATTGGCGGTGCTTGGCGCGGCTTTCATTGTCGTGATGGCGGCATGCGGAATCGCGGCGTTTTTTGTTTACCGCGCGCTGAAATACAGGGGCAGCGGGATGCTCCTTCCGCCGATGTTCATGAACTCCGGGTATCTCGGTTACCCTGTCGCGCTTTTCGCCCTCGGCGAAATCGGCCTGCAGAAGGCGATAATTTTCGATGCGGTTGAAACAATATTGAATTTCACGCTCGGCGTTTTCATTGTCCAGAACGGCCATATCCACTGGAAGGAAAAAATCCTGGAGATTTTCAAATTGCCGCTGGTGTATGCGATTGTTCTGGGGATAGCCCTCAACGCGGGCGCGGTGCAGCTCCCGAAGCTGCTGATTGATTCCCTTTCGCTGATCGGCTCGGCGACAATCCCCCTCGCGCTTCTTGCTCTTGGTGGAAGGCTCGCAACGCTGAAAGCCGGCGCGCTGAAGGTGCCGCTTGCTGCGGTTTTTATCCGGTTTATTGTGGGCGGAATTGCGGCATTTGCTTTCATTAAAGCGTTCAATGTGCAGGGCGTTGTGGCGAGCGTAATCCTCCTCATTTCCGTGATGCCGCCGGCGGTGAATACCTATGTGCTGAACGAGAAGTTCAACTCCGACCCTGAAAATGCGGCAACCGCGGTGCTCATCGGCACGCTTTTGAGCGTAATACCGATTGCGATAGTGCTTTCTTTTATTTGAGCACTGCAGGATGGGGCCGGCGCGGCTATTGACGCCGGCGAAAACCCAAGTGAGGCGGCCCGCCCCCTTCCTCACAAGAGGATTCAGCACGAGCCCAAGCGAGTGCCGAATCCGACG
>CAYJRH010000010.1:3295-21104 GCA_964372565.1 uncultured archaeon | reverse complement strand
GAGCACTGTGAACGCAGCAACAGGCTTACACATAACTTTTTCCCGGTTTAACGCGTCTCCATGCCAAAGCGCGGCGCCGGGAAAAATATTTATACCCCGGTGCACCTCTTTATCTCCATGAAAGCCGTTTTTGAGGTCAACACAATCGAGAGCGACTGGAAGCCGCCCTTCAGGAAGAACAACTACACCAACGAATACCTTGTCGATGAGGGCGAGGCCTTTGACAGGATACAGGGGAACGGCAACGACGAAGCGGTATTCGAGCTGCTTGAGAACGCGGGAGACCGCGTGAAAGTTAAATACAGCAGGCTTTTCATGATAAAAGAGCCGGATGAGAGGGCCGGAAGGGACAAGACAGTTTGGCTGGTGCGCGGCGAGGAGCAGCCAATGAGCTACCTCTGGGGCGAAAAGGGAATCACGAAAAAAATCACTTACAGGGGCATCGCTACGCGCGAGCAGGAATCTGTGCAGGAGCAGGCCGAACAAGTGGTTGAGCTCCAGCAGAACGGCCAGCCGCAGTAGCTGCCGCACGCGGTTCAAAGGGCTTTAAGTTCTGATTGCCCCAAAATTTTGGCATGCCGAAAGCGATTGACCTCACAATGCCCCTTGATGAGGGCACCCCGGTTTTTCCGGGCGACCCTAAACCTGAGTTCGAGCAGACCGCAAATTTGGGGAAAGAAGGCTACAATGAGAAGACTTTCAGGTTTGCCTCCCACTTCGGCACGCACATTGACGCGCCCTACCACATGCTCGAGGAAGGCATGAAGCTCGATGAATTCCAGCCGGAAAAATTTTTCGGCGAGGCCATAACAATCGACGCGAGGAAAACAAACGGAAGCAACGAAATAATGGCCGGCAGGAAAGAGCTCGACAGGATAAGGAAAAACGACATAGTGCTTTTCTGGACAGGGCACATGGAAAAAGCGGGCACGGGAAACTTCTTCAAAAACAACCCCGTCATCCCGAAAAGCGTTGCGGAGCTGCTTGTGCAAAAGCGCGTGAAAATGGTGGGCATTGATTCCTTCAGCCCCGACAACCCGCCTTATGAAACGCACAAAACCCTCCTCGCAAGCAACATCCTCATTGTGGAAAACCTTGTCAGCCTCGAAAAGCTCGAAGGCAAATTATTCACGTGCTTCATGCTCCCGCTGAGAATCACCGATGCGGACGGCGCGCCGTGCAGGGCGATAGCCATCCTCCCTTAGCGGCCGCGCGTTGCTAGGAAAGCATTAAAGGCAGGAAGCCGCATAATTCTACCATGGAAATGAAACAGGCAATTATTGTAAGGAAGGACCTGAAGATGTCCGCCGGGAAAATATCCGCCCAGGTGGCGCACGCGGCAATCGAAGCTTACGACAAGGCGCTGGCCAAGGATTCCGCGGCGGTTGGGGAATGGAAAATGCAGGGCATGCCGAAAATCGTGCTGAAGGCCGCATCTGAAAAGGAGCTGCTGGAGATTTTCGAGGCCGCAAAGAAAAGGGTTCCCGCTGCGCTCATAAAGGACGCGGGGAAAACGCAAATCGAGCCCGGCAGCATAACCTGCATCGCGCTCGGGCCGGCGCAGGAAAGCGAGATTGACAGGCACACAAAGCACCTGAAACTTCTTTGAAAGGAGGCTTCTGCATGAACAGCGCCATGAGGATTGTCGCCCTCGCTGCGGGGCTGTTCGCATTATTTATGGCGGTTGCGCTCTTCTCCTTCTTCGGCGGGTTTCAGGGGGTGCTGCTGAGGGAAAGGCTGTTTTCAGGAACAAGCCCCGTAGGAGTGCTGGCCATATTTGGCATATTAATATTCGGCGGCGCGTACTTCTTCAACGCGGCGGGGCACATAATCAAGGGCGCGGTGAAGTGAAGGGGGATGAAGCTGAAAAGAATTGGAACTGTGCGAGTGATTTTCATACTCATTGTAAACCTCACGCCGTGTTTTGCATTCCGCAAAAAATGGCGCCAAACTGACTGCAGCTATGCCGGAGGCGCTTCTTGTCTTACTTTTATTTATCGATGCCACAATAGTAAAGTATTTATTCTCTAAGGCGCCTAGTGTTTGCATGGAAACCGTAACACTTTCAAGCAAGTTCCAGATAGTCATACCAAAAAAAGCCCGTGAAGCCATGAAGTTCAGGCCGGGAGACAAAATTGTCATTCTTGAAAAAGGGGACTCAATAGAGTTGGTAAAGGTAGGCAGCATAGAGAACGCCATGGGCATTTTAAAAGGCATTTCAGCAGAGGGTTTGCGTGACCATACAGGACGTTTTGATTGATTCAAGCGGCTGGATAGAATATTTCGGAAACGGCCACAAAGCCCAGCCATACGCAAAAATCATCAAAAAGCACGCCGGGCAAGCTATCATATCCTCGCCAATAATCATTTACGAAGTCTTCAGGCGCGTAAAAATCACCTTTGGGGAAGCCAAGGCAGGCAAGGCAGTAGCCTACATAATCAGCAATTCCGCAATAAAGGACCTTGACAGCCGGACTGCGTTAGATGCCGCAAAAACAAGCATCACAAACAGCCTCCCAATGGCGGATTCGATTATCTACTCAACAGCAAAGCTCAACAACGCAACACTAATCACAAGCGACACGCACTTCAAAGGCATGAAAGGGACACAAATCATCTGACCTGCAAATATAAACCGGCGCCATAATAAGTATCCCATGGGGGGCACTATTTATTCATTTGAGCCCTGTTGGGGCACAATATACCGATGCGGACGGAGCGGGCAGTGACAAGTCCCTGAATTCTTACTGAATCTGGCAAATGGGCTTTTTTTGGTTTACGAGAAAAAATATAGTTTCTTTATAGGACGTCTCTAATTGCTTTATTGAGCAAAGCCAAAAACGCGGGTTAATTTTATATAGTTTTTAGCCCACTAATGGTATTAGTGGTTTTTAATGTATCAAAAGACTGTTGAACGAGAAGAAAGCTATCCGAAAAAAGACCTAGCCAAGCTTAGGAAGATAGTAAGCGATATTCGAGAAGCCCGCAAGGACCCCGAATTCGTGAAAGCAGCCAGAGCTTTTGTCAGGTATCACACTGGCTCAAAGTAACTGCTCCAATTGCTTCAGCGAATAGAACGGGGAGTCCGCAAACCGTTCTGGCTATTGACATGCAAATAAGCTTCTATCGCTTTCTTTGAAAACATTGAATGATTATCCGCAGAAACAAGGATATCAAGACCGTTAAGGCTGGCGCAGGCAACAATCATAAAATCAGACTTTAGTTTAGCCTTGGAAATGCCGCCGCCATAACTCTTCAAATATTCCTCTGTCAAAATTTCGATCAATTTTGTAAGCGGCAAAAAATGCCTTCCGGTAATGAAGTCATAATACCTGAGCAAAATATTCCTCAGTTTCTTCCCACCCTTAATAACAGTTTTCGGAGTGTCCCTAAGCTGCTTTCTCACAATGCTAAAACCATAAATAATCACTTTGTCTGAAGACCCGATTTTTTCAACCAAATCAAGCGACTCATTCTCAGCAAAAAGCCCATAAACACTCGTATCAAGCAACAGCCTCTTTGACTGAACCATATTGAAAAGAATCGCCCAATATTCTTTGGAGTGCACCCAAGCGTTATAAACCCTTTTTGAGGCATCAATTATCTGGCAGCCCTGGGCAACTGAGCTGGCAACTAAAACTGGAAAGCGGTCTGCATGGGTTACTGGGAAATAGTCAAGGGCATTGTGCACGGCGCGGGAATAGTGCTGGAAATCGTGGACGCGCGTTTCCCGCAGAAGAGCAGGAACATGCAGCTCGAGGAGATGGTGAAGCGCGCCGGCAAGAAGCTCGTGATAGTGATAAACAAGTCAGACCTGATTTCCAAGAGGCAGGCCGAAAGGGAGAAGCATGGCATTGATGAGCGCTGCGTTTTCGTTTCCGCGAAAATGCGCAGCGGGGTCAAAATGCTCAGGATTGAAATTGAGAAGCTTGCACAGGGGAATGAAGCGAAAGTGGCCGTGGTCGGGTACCCGAATACGGGAAAAAGCAGCGTAATCAACATGCTGAAAGGGAGGAGGGCGGCGCGCACCTCGAGCACCGCGGGTTTCACAAGGGGAAAGCAATTCGTGCGCATAAGCCCGCGCATCATGCTCATTGATTCGCCGGGGGTAATACCGCTTAATGAGAACGACCAAACATTGATGGCGCTGCTCTCCTCAAAAAGCTCGCACCAGCTGCTCGACCTTGAAGGAACTGGCATTGATGTGGCGGAGTACCTGCTCCGCGAAATGCCGGAAATTCTGCAGGCGCATTACAATGTCAGGGCAAGCGACGGCGAGGAATTCCTGGAAAAGATGGCGCTCTCGCGAAACAGGCTGAAAAAAGGCGGGAAGCCGGATTTGAACTCGGCCGCGCGCATCCTTATAGATGATTTCCAAATTGGGGCGATAAAACCAAAAAACCGCGAAAAAACGCCAAAAACTACGTAATTTCAGCGCAAAACAGCAAGCTATTTTAATGGAAAACGCTAATTCTATAGCACAATTTTTAAGGAAAAGGTCGATTTGAATGGCGCAGGCAAAAGCGGCAACCCCGAGCATAATTGAGACCATCGACAGGATGGTAAGGGAAGGGGAAGGCGAGGACAAAATTATGAGCACGCTCCGCGACCTCGGCATAAGCCAGGACAACGCGCGCAGGCTCCTTATTCTCGGGCAGGCTGACGTGTTCTCGCTGCTCAAGGGGGAAATCCGCCGCACTTTGCGGGATGAGCTTGAGCACGAGGCGCCGGAAATAAAAAAAACAGCGCAGGAGGAAACCTCGCGCGCGCTCGATGAGGGAAGGCAGCAGCTCTCTAAAGCCATGGTGGCGGAGCTCAAGGAATACGAAAAATCCCTTGCAAGCCAGAACAAGGCGCTCCAGCAGGAGCTCGACGCGAAAATCCAGAAGCTCGAGGATATGGAGCAGAAAACGCGCACGGGAATGTCGGAGCAGGCCCGCGTTTTGCAGGAACAGATTGTCGAAAACATCAAGGAATACGAGAAGAACCTCAACAGCCAGAACAAGGCGTTCCAGGAGCAGCTGCTCGGGAAAATCCTGAAAGGCGCGGAGCTCCCGGAGAAAGCGCGGACAGAGCTCTTGAGCCAGGGGAAGCTCACGCAGGAGCAGACATCCGCAGGTTTCAAGGAATACCAGGCAGGCCTCTCGCGCCAGTACAAGGCGTTCCAGGACAACATAACCCAGAAAGTCGAGCGCATGAACGAGCTCGAGGAAAAGTCCTTGAAGCGCCTCAACCAAATGGGCGATGAAATGAAAAAAGTAGAGTCCGACATGGGGGAAATCGGAATCAAGGGGGTGGGGACGCGGAACAGGATGATAAGCTATGCGGTCATCGGGCTTGGGTTATTGTTCGGCGCTGCGACGCTTTACGTTTTGTACACGAACATCCAGAGCGAGTTCACGACGCAGAACATAATCATAATGACGGTCATGTCGATAATCACGGTAACGCTGCTCGTTGTCGGGACGCTGATATAAAATGAAAAAAAGTTGATGGCTGAAAGCCTTTAAAGCATGAAACTGGCTTCACTTCGGCTCGAGCTTGCCGAATTCGCGCAGCTCGCGGAGCGCGTTCTCGAGATGGATGCGCCTCCGCATGCCCTTCTCCTTCTCGTGGAGCTTCTCGACTTCCCTCAAAACGAGCTCGAATTCAATCATTGCAGACACCTAATTTTTGCGCGGAGCATTTTTTAAACCGCTTATCTTGGTCTGCTCGCCGAGGAGAACATCCAGGGTTGCGCCCTTGGATTCCGCGTCCTTTATCGAAATCGCGTAATGCTTGTTCTTGTGGAAATCGCCCGGCCTTATGAAAAACCACCCGCGGTTCGGGTACTTCCACGCAACATACGTTTCCGCGCCCGCGAGCTCCTGCCACCTGAACAGCTCCTGCATCTGGCCATCGAGGATTGTGAGGTTGTTTGCGCGCCACGCCTTTGCCTCAATCACGATTGAGCGGCCTTTCCCCATTACAATAAGGTCGGGCATGGGAAGAGCGTTTTTTCCAGAGCCGGCGATGCGCGCAACGGCATAACCCCTGCCCCAGAAGAGCTTGAGGAGCTCGCGCTCGGCGTTCGCGCCCTTGTTGTAGTGGGCCATGGAAAGAAGGAACAACTCCCCCCTTAAATACCAATCATTATGCCCCAAAACGGCTATTAAAGGCATTAAAACGGGTTTTGAGGGGTTTGGGTTTTGAAACGCCCCTTTTTAATTATTCTGTTTGACAGTGGGTATTAGTGCCGAAAGGCACTGGAAATTGCACTTAAACAGAAAACAGGGTTTTGGCAAAAATCCGAGAAGATTTGCGCTTTAGAACGACTTTGAACATGGCAGGGGAAAACTCCTTCGAAATCGGTTTGGAAGCAATTCCAAACTCGGGAGGGTTCGCGGCAATGGGTTTCAGCCCGTGGACGAACTCAATCAGAGTGAAAGTCAAGGCAAAGGCTCTTGAAGGCAAGGCAAACAAGGAGCTTTGTGAAGAGCTTGGAAAGCTGTTCAGCGCAAAAGCAAGGATAGTTGCCGGACACAAAAGCAGGGGCAAAAAAATCCTCGTTGAAGGCGCGGAAAAAAAGCGCTTCGGGGAAATAATGCAAAGCCTGCTGCCCTGATTCTGCGAAGAAGCCAAAAATCAAGGAGATGGTTGCAGATGGCAAAGACATACATAAACACGCTCAAGTATCTCGTGAGGATAAAGTTCGAGATTGACGGCATTGTGGACAAGCCCGACATAGTCGGCGCGATATTCGGCCAGAGCGAAGGGCTTTTGGGGGATGAGATGGACCTCAAGGAGCTCCAGAAGAACGGGAAGCTCGGGCGCATAGAAATCAACTTCAGCACCTCGATGGGAAGGACAAAGGGCGAAGTCCTTGTCCCGAGCTCGATGGACATGGCGGAGACAAGCCTGCTCGCCGCGGGAATAGAAAGCGTGGACAAGGTCGGGCCATGCGAGGCAAAGCTCGAGATAGTCGACATCGAGGACACGAGGAACGACAAGCGCAAGGAAATAAAGGACCGCGCGAAAGAGCTCCTGAAAAGGCTCATGGATAAGAGTTCTCCTGACACGCAGTCGCTGAGCGAGGAAATCCGCGAGAACGCGCGCGCCGCTGACATAGTAGAGTACGGCCCCGACAAGCTGCCCGCGGGCCCGAACATCGACACTAGCGAGGAAATACTGGTTGTCGAGGGCCGCGCGGATGTGCTTAATCTGCTGAGGAACCAGATAAAGAATGTCGTGGGCATGAACGGCTCGAACATACCGCAGACAATCATCGACCTCAGCAATAAAGGGAAGAGGATAACGGCTTTTGTCGACGGCGACCGCGGCGGGGATTTGAACGCGAGGAAACTCGCCCAGCTCGCGCGCATAGAGTTCATCTCGAAGGCGCCTGACGGAAAGGAAGTAGAGGAGCTTACGAGGAAGGAAATACTGCTCTCGCTCAAGAAGCGCGTGCCTGCAAAGGAATTCCTCTCGCAGGAAAACGGGTTCCACACAACGGCGCCTGAAAGGCGCTTCGAGGGCGGCGGATTCCGCGGGGGCGGGATGCGCACAGGCATGCGCCCTGCAAGAAGCCCGGGCTTTGGATTTGACCGCGGCTTGGGAAGGGGCCGCGACAGGCGAATGGGCGGCGGACGCGACAGGATGGGCCCGAGGAGCGGCGGATACAGCGGAGGAACGGGCTTTGAAAGGCCGAACCGCGGCTTTGATGAAGAGGTAAGGCCGTTCGAGAATTATGGCTCCGAAGCGCAGCCAAGCGCCCCCCAGAGGGAGCCTGTGCTTTCTTCTGAGGAAACGGCGCCGTTCAAGCCGATAATCGACAGCCTGAAAGGCAGCGCAAAAGCCCAGATTCTCGGGGAGGGCAACACAGTCCTCAAGGAAGTCAAGGTGAAAGACGTTGTGGAGGAAATTGCGAAGGCCAAGGGCACTTATGCCGTTGTCTTCGACGGCGTCGTGACAAAGAGGCTTGTCGAGGCGGCGGAGAAGGCGGGCGCAAAATACGTAATCGGCGCAAGAAAAGGGAAAATTGAAACAAATGGAAAAGTGAAGGTTGCGGCGCTTTAAACAGCCGCAATTCCTTATTTTTTAATTACCTTTTTTTCCTGTACGCGAACTTTGGCCTGTCCGGAAGGTTGCGCACGCGCTCCTCAATCGGGAGCACTATTTTGTCAGTCCTGTAAAGAACGTAGCCGAAGAAGAACACTGCGAGCCAAAGGAGCAATGCGCCCATCGGGCCCAACAATCCTATCGCGAACTGCCTCTTTGTGAGGAGCGGGTGCTCCTGCCTAGTGACTATGCCGGTGGACCTGTAAAGGGTTTCCGCGCAGCTGCTGAACTGCGCCTGCTGGTCGGCAAGCGTGTCGTTGCCGTTCATTGAAAGTATGCACTTGTCGTAATACTTCATGGTGTCCCATGAATCGAACATGGTTGAAGAGGACTGCACGAAAAGCAGCGCGGCGGCAAACAGGATGAATGCGCCAATGAGCTTCGGCAGGTGGACATCGCTGCCCGCGACCCTGAAATAGAAAATCCTTCTCAAAACATCACCTGAGAACAAGAACGCATAAAGTGCTATTTAAAGGTGACGTCGGAGAGGGGGGAGCTCTTTTCGATGGACTCAATTATTTCAATAACCCTGCTTCTTTCCATATCAGAAAAATTTCTGAAAATGGTATAGTCGTCAAGACAATCAGATAATTGCCTTATCAATTCAGACGCAGGCGGAAGACCAATTGCAGGCGGCGGCGCGCCCGCAATGCGCATGCCGCTGGCAATGCCCGGCTAGTAAGAACTGGAAGATGCCCTTTACCATATGCTGACCTTTGGCTTGCGCCGGCTCCTGCTTGGCCTCCGCGCCAGCCATTTATTGACGGCCTTCCTCATTTCCTTCCGACCAACGGATTTCCTCGCGGGCAACCAAACCACCAATCAAGCAATTTCCCTGAAAAAATAATGGCTTGGAAGTATATAAAATTGCCCCTTTAGCTGCGGAAACCGAATCCCGCGCCGCCAAAGTGATGAGTGGGCCGGGCAGGATTCCGGCCTTTTGGAAAAGGCTGGTAAGAGTTGCGAAGCTTGACCTGTCGAGCCCAAGCGAAGACAGGGCGCTCCCTTCCGAGGAGCATGCTCGGAAGCGAAACAAGACCTATCGAGGGCGAAGCCCGAAGATAGGGCGCTCCCTTCCGAGGAGCATGCTCGGATGGGCCGGGCAGGATTCGAACCTGCGACCACATCGATGTAAGCGATGTATCATGACCGCTAGACCACCGGCCCGACCTTTTTCTTTTCGTTACACGAAAAGAAAAATGCTGCCGAAAAAGAAAAGTGTAAAACACCCTGCACGGCTACAAAAAAACCTCTACAATAATATTAAATAAAGGACAACATAAAGAGTTGTATTAAGCCATTTATTTGGGAAAAAGGGGGATTTGGAAATGATTGAATGGATAGTCCTGGTAGCGATTGTCTTTGTGGCGCTGTGGCTGGTGCTCGCTTACAACGGCTTTGTTCAGCTCAGGAACAGGATAGACAATTCTTGGAGCCAGATAGACGTGCAGCTGAAACGAAGGTTTGATTTGGTGCCGAACCTCGTTGAAACCGTGAAAGGATACGCGAAGCACGAAAAGGACACTTTTTCAATGGTCACTCAGGCAAGGGCGGCAATAAGCAAGGCAGGCTCGACGAAGGACAAAATCGCCGCGGAGAACATGCTGACGGGAGCGCTCAAATCGCTTTTCGCTGTTTCGGAGGCGTACCCTGACTTGAAGGCCAACCAGAATTTCCTCATGCTGCAGGAAGAGCTCTCGGGCATCGAGTCAAAGATAGCGTACGCGAGGCAGTTCTACAACGACAGCATACTCACATACAACACCAAATGCGAAACCGTTCCTGACAGCATACTTGCAGGCGCCTTCGGGTTCGCGAAGCGCGAGTATTACCAGATAGAGGAAGTTGCGCGAGAGAGCATGAAGGTGCGGTTCTAGTGCAACCCTTTCGCCGGTTGGGAGCGACGGTTACCCCATCGCTGAAGCGATGGGATAGGCCTTTGCTGCGTTAAACCCTTGGTGGTGCAATGTACGAGCAGGTTGAGGAGAACAAGAGGAACACGATAATCCTCATAGCGGTTTTTGCGGTTCTCATCACAGCGCTTGCATGGGTTCTCGGCGAGTATGTAATCGGCTTCGGCCCCGGCGGCCTGTTCATTGGCGGAATATTCGTTATATTCTACTCGCTCATCAGCTACTTCTTTGCCTCCGACATTGTGCTCGCAATCAGCAGGGCGCGCGAAGTGAAGAAAGAGGAGCTGCCGTACCTCTTCAACATCATCGAAGGGCTGGCAATCGCGGCAGGCATCCCAAAGCCAAGAGCGTATGTGATAGAAGACACGGCACTCAACGCCTTTGCGACAGGAAGGGACCCTGAGCACGGCATAGTGGTATTCACAACTGGAATTCTCGCCAAGCTGAACAGGCAGGAGCTCGAAGGCGTTGTTGCGCATGAAATGAGCCACATCAAGAACTATGACATCAGGCTGCAGACAATAATCTCAGTGCTGATTGGGGTTACGGCGCTGCTGAGCGACATTTTGCTCAGGAGCGTATTATGGGGAAAAGGCGAAAGGAGAAATGGCAAGCTTGGCATCGCAATGCTGATTGGAGGGATACTGCTGGCGGTTCTCACGCCTTTCATCGCGCAGGCAATCAGGCTCGCGGTTTCGAGGCAGCGCGAGTACCTTGCCGACGCTTCGGGCGCGCTGCTCACGCGCAACCCTGACGGCTTGGCATCGGCGCTCGGGAAAATCGGGGGAGACAAGGAAGTCCTCGAAGCCGCGAACAAGGCGACGGCGCACCTTTACATCGACAACCCGCTCAAGAACAGGCGCGGCTTCTTCGACGGGATGTTCTCGACGCACCCGCCGATTGCGGATAGGGTTGCGAGGCTCAGGAAAATGTGACTGCGCCAGCCAGCCGAAGAAATTCGATTTAAAAGGTTTTGGCACGTGGAATCAGTGTATTTGCGGGCGTAGTATAGCCTGGTTAGTACTCGGCCTTGCCATAACCCTTTTCTTTTCAGCCGGAAAAGAAAAGCGTTATCGGAAAAGAAAATGGCTTTTAAGCTCTTTTTCTTTTTCGTCAACGTTTTTCTTTTTCTCCGTGAGAAAAAGATAAAGGTTGGGTTGCAAACAGGCCGTGGGTCGGGTTCAAATCCCGACGCCCGCAATCAAAGTTTCAGCTTTGCCGCAAGCACCGCGCCGATGTTTTTGGCGACGGTGCCAACGCTCTTCGAGGCGTCGATAAAAACTATTTCTTCATCGGGGAAAATACTTTGGAGCTGCAGGAAGCCGAGGCGCACTTTCTCCATGAACGCTTTCCTCTCAAAAACCTCTTTTTTCTTCCTGCGCTCAATCCTCTTCAGCGCGGATTCCACTGGAAGGTCAAGAATGAAAACCACATCTGGATTCGGCATACCTTTATGAAGCCCGGCGATTTTTTCCAGGGGAATGCCCTGCAGCCGCTGGTAAACGAACGTGCTGTGCTTGAACCTGTCGCACAAAACAATTTTGCCGTTCTCCAGCGCCGGGATTATTTCCTCCTGCAAATGCTCTTTCCTGTCGGCAACATAAAGGTCGAGGAACTGGCGCGCATTGAGCGCGGGGTTTATTTGCGTGTCGAGGAGCTCGCGGACCTTCTTTCCGTAATACCCGTGGGTTGGTTCGGCTGTAGTGAGAATCCTTTCGGCGGGGACGCCCTTTTTCAGGAGGAACTTGTGCGCTTCCCTGACCATTGTGCCCTTGCCCGAGCCGTCAAGACCCTCAATGACAGCAAAGAACCCTTTCATTTTGAAATGAATGCAGCAAGGGGTATTTAAGCAAAACCAGTGGCTGCAGTTGATTCACCAACATTTTTAACGGTTTTCAGTTCCTTTCCATCCAGCAGCACCTGTAGAACAGCGGTTAGTTTACGAGCCTTCCAAGCTCGCGACCCGGGTTCAAATCCCGGCGGGTGCAATCCTGCCCTTTCTTTTCTTTCAAAAAGAAAAGAAATGGCAAGGTGCCAGAAAAAAAGAAACGCATCGGCGGGTTCCAACGCCGGTTCGAATAGTCTGCGCGGCATTTTTGCCAAAAATGGGCTGAATCGGGGAAAGCCATAAATACCAAAAAAGCGTTTATTTTGGCATGATGAAAGCACAGGGCGCGCTAGAATACCTATTGCTTATAGGAGGCTCTATCGTCGTTGCAGCGATAGTACTTGCGCTGATCTTCAACCTCGGGCAGTCTGAAAATGACTGGAAAAAGGAGGCGCTCATAAAAACCGAAATAAAAAAAATGGGCTTGCTGGGGATAAAGCTCGTGGCAAGGTACAAGCTCGACGGCGACACAACAGATTCCTCGGGAAACGGCCTTGACGGGACGCTTGCGAACCCCTACGCCCCCCCATTCACCTCAAGCTACAAGAAGGGCACACTGTACCGGGCGATAGACGTGTCCAATTCCGTGGACTACGTCAGGCGCCCCGCGAGCATGAGCATAGATTCGGACCCGATTCTGACAGCCATGCAAAGCATTACGCTGTCCGCGATGATTAATACGGCCGACAATGCCAGCACCCAGATGTTAGTGACCAAGTATTACGAGCCACCCGAAAACGGCGAATGGATGCTGTACCTCTTAAATGGCGCTGTTCACTTTACTGTGATAACCGATGTTGCAGGGGCCTTAACCCACACTGAATGCACGAAACTCACTCCCACGAATTATGGAGATGGGAGATGGCACCACATTGCGGCAACGTATGACGGCACAACAACAAAGATATTTTACGATGGAATCAAACTAAAAGAATGCCCGGTTCCGGGAGGCGGCCCTTTTAGAGCACGTAAGGCGCTGGCCGTGATGATTGGGAAATATGCGCGCGGAGTATCTGAGGAGGGCTTTAACGGCAAGATAGACGACGTGATGATTTTCGACAAGGCGCTCCCGGAGGAGGAAATGAGGGCGCTCTATTACATATACCGCGCGTAAAAAACGCCGGGCCTGCACCCAAGGCAATGATGAAAAGCGGGTTATGCACAACACGCCCGTTGCAACGCTTTTTAACAACAACAACCAAATTATTTTGCATGAAGCACGCGAAGGCGCAGGGCATCGGGTTGGAAAGGATTTACAGGCTCTTCGAGCTCGCGGAGCGGGAATTTTCAAAGCACCCTGAACGGAGCAGGAGGTATGTGCAAACTGCGCGCGAAATTTCCAAAAAAGTGAGGGCACGGATTCCAGATGAGCTCAAGCCAAGGTTCTGCAAAAAATGCGGAGCGTATTTGAAAGATGGGAAAAACGCTGCTGTTTCCAAGGCCGGGGCAATGCTGGAAATCAGGTGCGCGGAGTGCGGCTTCGAAAGGAAAACGGGGAGGAAACCGCAAAAGAAAGCGGATAAAAAGCCGTCAACGGATGGTGAAAACCTATAAATAAAGGAAAAAACTTATTGGTTCGCATGAAAGGCCAGGGCGCGGTTGAGTATCTCCTTCTCCTTGGGGGGGCAATAGTGGTAGCCTCATTGGTTGTGATGATGATATTGCTGCTTTACCCGAACGGGCTGCTCCTTGTGAAAGGCGGGTGGTATAGCGCGGAAGTGAAGAAGTTGCAGGCGCTGACGGGGATTGACCTCGCGGCGCTGACCGGATATTACAGGTTCGAGGACAACCTTATAGACACCTCAGGAAAAGGCAACGACGGATACGCAGTTGGGGGAACGCCTATTTATGTGACTGGGAAAAAAGGGAAGGCGATGCAGTCGCCTGTGATTTCCGGTTTCCATGTGACGATTAAGCCTGGCGCTTATAATGGGCTGGCTGATTTTACAATAATGGGCTTTGTGAATTTCGGCGGCGTGCCAACGATAGGAGGCCAACAGATAATTCTCGTGCGCAGTGGCGGCGTGTCGAACAGGATTTATTTGAATCTTGACAACACTTCGGCAACTACATATGCCGACCCGAACAGCGGGGCGGGCAGCACTACCTTTAACTCGACAATCCCGATTAATACGGGCGGGTATCACCATATTGCATGGACAAGGACAAGTTCAACAGGGGCACAGTCGTTCTATGTGGACTGCCAGCCAGCAACTGTTTTTGGAAGCCCTTCTCTGACTCCTGGGACAATAACTGCTGACGAAGCGCGCTTTACTCCGGGTTACAGTGGCACTAGTGGCTATATATTAGATGAATTTTTTATAATAGGCCGAGTGCTGAGCCAGAACGAAATCCGCGCACTCGCCCAATGCTGAAAACCCCGCATGGGCAACCTTTAAAAATGCTATTCAGGAACACTAATAGCTTCTGATTCTGTGAATCTGGGGTTTGCCGTTGCGTTTGCAATGGTTGTAACAGCCTGTTTTTCTCCGCAAGGAGAAACAAAAAAACAGGGACCGAAAAAAACGAAAATTGATTTGGTGTGATGAATGGGAATTTATGACGTGCCTGCTGGCATGCTGATAGAGGAAGCCGCAAAGGACTTCAAAAGCCGCGTCAAAAAGCCCGCTTTTGCCGACTGGGCAAAGACCGGGCCGCACAGGGAAAGGGCGCCAAACAACCTGGAATGGTTCTTCACAAGGATGGCGAGCGTCCTCTACAGGACTTACAAGGAAGGCAACCTGGGCACGGGAAGGCTGCGCGTTTACTACGGCGGAAGGAAGAACCGAGGAGTGAGGCCTGAAAAGAAAGTGAAGGCTTCGGGAAAAATCCTCAGGGTTTGCCTGCAGATGCTTGAAAAGGAAGGCCTCGTGAAAAAGGAAAAGAAAGGCCGCGTAATCACAGGAAAGGGGGAGAAATTCCTGAGCGACAAGGCGAAGGTTGCAAAAGTTGTGTTTGATGACATCCTGAAGAGGAGGCAAGAGCGCTCCGAAGAGGGCACGCAAAAAAGGGCGGCGAACAGGGCGAAGGCCGAACAGGCTGGCCAGGCGCAGCAGGCGGCGGCACAGCAAAAGCCTAAGCCGATGCAGGGCGGGCAGAACGCTGGCGTGCAGGGGACAAAGCCTCCGCTAGCGCCAAAGCCGGCGCCGCAACAGGGCGAAGCGAAGAAGGCGGCCGAAGGCCCACAGCACGAGTTCAAACTAGTGCCGAATCCGAAGAGAGGGCAGGATGACGATGGAAGAGGAAGAGCTGAGGCAAAGAAAGCTTGAGGAGCTGCAACAGCAGCAGGCAAGGCAGAGGGAGGAGGAGCAGAAAAAGGCTGACGCGGAAAACAGGATGCACGCGATGCTCGCAAAGGCCCTTGATGAGCCTGCGCGGCAAAGGGTTGCCAACGTGAGGATGGTGAACCCGGAGCTGTATGCGAAGGCCTTCCAGGCAATCATGTCATTGGTGCAGAAAGGCTATGTCCGCGGAAAAATCAGCGACGAGCAGATGCGCGAAATCCTCAGGCAGCTGAGCGAAAAGCGCGAAACAAAAATCGATTTCAGGAGAAAGTGACGCTTATGGGAAATAAATCGTTCGAAGAAAAGGCATTCCTCATTGCGGCAAGGAAGAAAACAGGCACGGGCGCCACAAACGCGCCGGTCTGGATACTGCGCAAGGCGGGCAAGAGGATATGGAACAAGAAGGGCAAGAGGCACTGGAGGCAAACCGCGTTCGGCACACTGTTCAAGAAGAAGCAGAAGGAGCAGCGCAAGCTCAGGAACTACAAGTATCCAAAAAGCGGGGCGAGGAAGAAAAGCCGCATACCAAAGAGGGCGCACAGGGATTCGAGGGACAGCTAGGTGAATGGCATGAATATAATTGATTGCGAACGGAGTGAGCAAGACCCATCGAGGCTCAAGCCGAGGATGGGGCGCGCCCTTCCGACGCGCAGGTCGGACTAAAGGTGATTTGATGAAAGGCGAACATGCAGACTACGTGATACCGCTCGAAAGGGCGTTTTCTTTCCCCCCGAAGAAGAGGATACGGAAAGCCGTTGCCGTGATAAAGCAGTTCGTGAAGAAGCACACGCATTACAATGATACGAGCTTGAGCAACGAAGTGAACGAGTTCCTGCACCTGCATTCCAAAAACATCCCGCACAGGATTAATGCAACTATTTTGATTGACGGCGCGAAGGCGCACGTGTTCCTGCAAAAGGGAACGGGCCTCGAGGAACATAAAAAGAAAAAAGAGGCCAAGAAGAAAAAGAAGGAAGCGAAGAAGGAAGAAAAGGAAAAGGCAGACGAGCAGGAAGAAAAAGAAGCGGCTGAAGAGAAGAAAAAGAAGCTCGAGGACAAGAGGGAGAAGGAAGAGGCGGCAAAGGCGGACATCAAAAGAAAGACCGCGTAACCCAAATGATTTTCTCCAAGGTTTTCTGATGAACTTCTCAAGGGGAACCGTCAAAAGCAGCCCCTATATCGGCGTGTTCTGCACGGTTACGGATGAAGTGGCCTTCGTGCCGCGCTCCATACAGGAAAGGGAGGCGCGCTCAATAGCGAGAACGCTTGAAGTTGAGGTGCTGCACACAAACATCGGGAACTGCTCGCTCATAGGCGTGCTTGCAAAGGGCATGGGAAGGAAGATTGCGGTTTCCGGCATGATTGAAGAAGAGGAGGCCCGGCAGCTGGAGCGCGCAGGCATAGAACTGCTGACGCTCAAAAGCGGGTTCACATGCACGGGAAACCTGATTTCGATGAATAAGAAGGGCGGCATTGCGAGCCCGCTGCTTTCGGAAAAAGAAATCCTGCAGCTGGACGGGTTTTTCGGCATCAAATTCAGGAAAATGAGGATAGCCGATATAGACGTGCCCGGTGCTGGCATAACAGTAACAAATAAAGGGTTTATCTGCCACCCAAATATAAGCGAAAAGGACTTTTCCGAGCTTGAAAAAATCTTTTCCGTGAAAGGGGTTGCGACAACCGCCAATTTCGGGGATTTGTTCGTCGGAAACAGCGTCCTCGCGAATACGAAGGGCGCTGTGGCAGGGGCAAACACTTCGGGAATCGAGCTTTCAAAAATAGATGAAGCGCTGAGGGGAGATTGAAAATGGCTGAAAAAACATTCACAATAACGGGAACCTACAGGGAGAAGGACGCGGACAAGAAGTTCTCGAAGGAAATAAAGGCGGTAAACGAGGGGTACGCGCGCGAGAAAACGCTTTCCCAGATAGGGTCAAAGCACGGGGTCAACAGGCACGGAATCAGGATTGCTGCAGTCAAGGAAAAGAAGGAATGAGAGCATGGCCGAAAAAAACATCAGGCTGACGGGAAACCAGCTGGCGCAGCTAGCGAACCTGGAGAGGCAGAAGCTCGGCGAAATCAACAGGCGCGTCTCCTCAATACAGGGCCTGAGGAACGAGATGCAGGCGGCAAAGGACGCCCTCGAAGAAATCGCAAAGAACGAGAAAGGGGCTGAAATGCTTGTCAACCTTGGCGCAGGGGTTTATGTCAAGGCTTCCATATCGGATAATTCGAAAGCAATTGCGCCTGTTGCGGGGAACGCGTTCTCCGAGAAAAGCGCAAAGGACCTTGTGAAGGAAATGGGGAAGAAGCTCGCGAACCTGGAAAATTCCCTGCAGAGCGTTGCTGTTGAACAGGAAAAGGCCGCCATAAGGCTGAACCAGCTCGAGCAGGTAATCGAGGCGGGCATGAGGCAGATGCAGAAGCAGAGAAGCGGGCAGTGAGCGCACCGCAATTGCGTTTATGTTTGAATTCTTAAAGAAAAAAATCGCTGGCTTCACGGGCAAGCTGAAGGAAACAATACAGGGCAGGCAGAAAGAAGCCGCGAAAGGCGCTCCGCAGCCTGAAGCGCAAAAAGAAACTGTTTCTGAAGGGGCGAAAGAAACTCCGGTTACCGCGCCTGAAAC
>CAYJRH010000010.1:0-3195 GCA_964372565.1 uncultured archaeon | reverse complement strand
GAAATTGCGGGGGAGGACAAAAGCGCAATTGAGAAAGTGAGGGAAGTCAGGCAGGATGAGCGCCGCGAGCTGAAAGCCAAAGTGGGCATAGTAAAAAAATTGTTCGGATTCGTGGGCGGGAAAGTAAAAATCTCTGAAGCCGAGATAGGGGATTTCTTCAGCGAATTCGAGCTGAGCCTGCTCGAATCCGATGTCCAGCAGGACGCTGCGGAAGCGATTGTGAAGGAGCTGAAATCGCGGCTAATCGGGAAGGAAATTTCCGCAAAAGAGAATGCAACCGAATTTGTGAAAGCTGAAATCCGCGCGTCGCTCGAAAAAATAATGGCCACGGAGCCGCGGAACCTGCTCGCAATGGAAGGCAAGCCTGTGAAGGTCCTTTTCCTGGGGCCGAACGGGGCGGGCAAAACGACATCAATCGCAAAGGTCGCGGATTATCTCATGCGGAACGGAAAAAGCGTGATAATGGCGGCAGGCGACACGTTCAGGGCCGCGTCCATTGAACAGCTCGAGGAGCACGCAGGCAAATTGGGTGTGAAGGTTGTGAAGCACAAGTACGGCTCCGACCCAGCGGCAGTCGCGTTCGATGCAATCAAGGCGGCTGAAGCGAAAGGGATTGACTTTGTGCTTATTGATACCGCGGGCAGGCAGGAAACGAACACGAACCTGCTGCAGGAGCTGAAAAAAGTCGAGCGCGTGGCAAAGCCTGACCTGAAGATTTATGTGGGCGAAGCGTACACAGGGCAGGCGCTGCTCCGGCAGGCGGCAGAATTCGATAAGGCAATCGGGATTGACGGGTTCATCCTGACAAAGATCGACACTGACGCGAAAGGCGGCACCGCGATATCTTTGCTCTACTCTCTGAAGAAGCCGATAATTTTTGTGGGCACGGGGCAGAGGTACTCGGATTTGCTGGAGTTTAAGCCCGAATTCATAATCGGCAGGATAATCTGATTGCCGGCCGGCAAGGCGCTTGAAAAAACCCGTTATTCGTCAATAGAAATGATTTTGCCGAGGATTTTCACGATATCGCGGAATTTTTGCTTATTCAACCGCCCGATTTTCTTCACTACGAGTTCCCTGTCTATTTTGAGCAGGTTCTCCGCTTTCACGCAGCATCGCGTGAACAGCTGCCCTTCCTCGAGGTCGGCAGAGGATATGCGTATAGAATATTTTTCGCGCGATATGTTCGAGGTTATGCCTGCAACAAGATAATCCTCCGAATGCTCGTTGAACTCAAGGTTGCTTACCACAACCACAGGGCGGACTTTCCTGCCTGACTGGTCGGAAAACGGGAAAGGGACCAAAAGGATGTCCCTTTGTGAAATCAAATGTACCTTGTCCATGCTTTCTCGTCCTTTTCATTATCCCAGATTTTTTGCATGGATTTCTCGGCAACCGCAAGCCAGCCCATCTTTTCCTTGCGATTCCGCTCAAGCCGCTCCATAATCAGGTTCCTTATGTACTCCGATTTCGACGGGTAATTGCGCTTCCTGACGTAGCTGTCGAGCTCTAGGGCCTCGGCATCATCGAGCTTTATAGTAATCGTTTTCATAGTAATCCCTTGGGATTACCAATTTAAATGGCTTTCTGAATCGGGATGAGCGCATAGGCTCAAGACATTTTGCCTGTTCCGCATTCCTTTAAAAAGATTTTCAAGGCGAATTGTTGAGTGATTCACACATGAATATTGCAGAACTGAAAGCAAGGACGGCAGTGCCTGAAATGAAGCTTGAGATAACCTCCAAGGGAGAGGTCCGCCAGTGGGCCAACGAGAACGGGCAGGGCAAGGTATGCAGCTGCGCAGGAAAGGATGAGAGCGGCCAGGAAGTCAGCGTGAGCCTCTGGAACGACCAGATTGAAGAGGTCAACGAAGGCGACACCGTTGAAATCAAGGAAGGCTGGTGCTCGGAATTCAGGGGGCAGCTGCAGGTCTCAACCGGCAAGAAAGGCACTTTGAAAGTGCTGAAATAAGCCCAAATTTTCCAAGCTAATAACGCCTTATTTTGGCGATTTAAGGCTTTTTAGGCATTATGCTCCGTTGCAAACGGGGCGACATCCGCTCCCTCCCGACGAGCAGGGTCGGGGTTTAAATACTCCAAAGGCAGCATATAGTAGTAGGATTGGATTTCAGCAAAATTCCTCATTCTTAGAATCTTTCGGGTTCAGGGGGCATGGGCTTTTGTTGCAATCCTTGGCTGCAAAATGCGGATTGGGGGAATAAGTAATGGATTTCGATGAAAGGAGGCCGAGGATGGGCAGGGGACCCATACCGGTAAAGGAAGGGGACACGTACGACGTGACAATTGAAGGCATAGGCGAAAAGGGCGACGGAATAGCCAAAATAAACGGCTACGTCATAATTGTTCCGCGCGTAAAGAAAGGCGACCGCGTGAAGGTTCGCGTCAACGCCGTGCGCGGCAAAGTGAGCTTCGGGGAAGTTGTGGGCGAGGCCTCTGAATCTGGCGATGCCGGCGAAGGAAACGAAAAGGCCGAAGAGCCTTCAGACGACCCTGACATGGCAGGCGACAATGCGGAAGAGTCTGCAGATGCCGAAGAGGATGTCGAGGAACCAGAGGGCGAAGAGCCGATGGAAGATGAAGCTTCTGACGAGGAAAAGTAACAACAAAGGAGGTTGACAACATGGCGACACTTGATGAACTCATAGGATTGGAGTCCAGCGAAACGTTCAGGGTAAAGCTTCTGAAGCAGGAATTCAAGCTGAGGAAGAAGCAGCCTGAGGCATGGACAAAGACAAAGTACAGGCCGTACGCTAACTTCAGGACAAAGAAGAAGGAAGACCTGATAGACACCGGGCCAACAGGAACCGCAACAAAAATGGTTGCAAAAGCTTAAGCGCAATTTTAGGGCATCCCGCAAGGGGCCCTAAAAACTAATTTTTCAAATACTGTTTTTGTTGCTTGAGGCATAAGTCATTTTTAGTTATAGGGCGCACCGGCACCGAACCCTGAACGTCTTTAAAAACGGTTCAACTGGGAGATTTGAATATGCAAGTCTTCAAAGTCGCCATAAAGGCCAAAGGGAACGGCAGGATTCATGGAATCAACTTCAGGGACTTCGTCGAAAAGCTTGCAAATTCGGAGATGCCGCCACTAAGCGGGCAAATAAAGAACAGAAAAAAGGAGGAAGATGTGGAACTGCAGATACTGGCTGAATCCAAAGAAAAAGCCGGGAAAT
>CAYJRH010000009.1:0-25157 GCA_964372565.1 uncultured archaeon | reverse complement strand
CTGTGCCGGGCTTATTATTGCGGGAAACAGGTCTTGATGTCCGGAATGCCGCTGCCTGTTGCAACCTTTGCCCTCAACTCCGAGAGGAATTTGGCTTCGTTCCACCATACCCCAACGCTTTTGGGGTTGCCTTCTGTTCCTGAGGCTGCGAGGCATGTGCCGTTTGTGTCAATGGACTGGAGTGCATTGGCAATTGTCACAGCGGAACCAGGCTTTGTGAAGGGCTTTTGTTCTCTTCCCGCCAAGACTTTGAAAAAGCCTTTTACGGCAACAAGCCGGTTTCCGACAGTATTGATGTCCGCGACATATAGCGTGCCTTGAGTGGCGCATGCGTTCTTTATTGAGTAGCTTAGCCCGTCAGTTGGCGGATAGAAAACGGTTTCAAGGTAGACATTGGCATCAACTGCCGAAGCCCTGTTAAAGCCATAGACGTTTTCGTTGTTGAGCTGGCCATTGAGCACACACCACGAATTGTTACCGCCCTTCTGTGCGTCCTTTCCATCTGGTGGCGCCGGTGCCGGCAGCTTGAGGCTGTTTGAGCCGGCATCGGTGCATGCCATGCGGGCGCCGGAAGCATTAGGCTTATACCCGATTTCGACAAGCCTTGTCAGGTAAGCGCCGGCTGTAAAGGGGCCATTCTGCAGCAACTCATATGATGCGTTTGTCACGCCGCCATTGTTTGAAGCCTCGATGATTGTGGGCACCGGATATGAGTTCGTGAAAACGATTTCGTATTCCTCGGGTGTTTTGTCAAGCTTATTGATGTAGAACACCTGGCTTGCGCTAGTTTTTGTCGCCTCGATGATGCTTTCTTTGCTCAGAACATTTATTGTTGCAATTGGATTTGAAGATTCGCTTATCGGGTCTGTATAGACACTGCAGCCTTGCCGGACGGTTTGTCCGCATGGCAACAGCGCCCATGGGACCCTGTCTCCCTTGAAGCCGACACCGTAACCGGTGCGGTCAATATTCCCGCCTCCCTCAACGGGAGTGCCGAGCTTGCCGTCAATTGGCAGGTAATACAGCAGATTGCTTGGCACGGGCGCCTTGAAGGAAATGTAAATTACCAACTCGGTTGTGGGATTATTTTGGGCATCGAATAGCCTGAGCGAGGTGTCGCCAATGAGGATGTTCACAGAATAGAGGCCGGGCTCGTGCACGGCATCTTCAGGAATCTGTGCACCGTTTTTGGTCAAATTGAATCTGAATAATTCAGGGTCGGAGAAATACTTGCCAAGCATGTCGCTGTAGGCAAGCGCGCTATCTTCCTCCGAGTAAAAGCCGGACCGGTAATATGCGTTAAAGTCGCTTCTGAAGTCCGGCGAGAACGAGTCGCGCATCAGGAATGCGTCGAAACGCAGCTTTTGCGCCGCCGCATCCAAGTTCCCTGCCCGGGCAAGTTCATCAATGGACTTGAGCTTCTTTAGGAGTCCAATTGAGAACTGCATTGAATCGCAAACTGTGTAACTGTTGGGGTTTGTTGCGTTGTAATCGCACTCGCTCTCCGAAAGCCTGTCCGCGCGCCAGTCATACTTGACCTTTGGCCTCACATCCGGGCCGGTGAGCCCTATGGCATCGCCCTGCAGGTTCCTGCAAAGGCCCACAGCCCCTCCCTTGACATCAAACATGTACTTTTCCAGGTCTACCCAGAAAACGTTGAGGTCGGTTTTCGGATAATTCGGGTTGGGGCTCTTGACAAGGTAGTTTGTCCTTGCACTGACAACGGCATTGCCGTTTGCATAATCCTTGCGAACGGAAACGGCTGTGTTGCCGTCGGAAAACTCCAGTAAATAGCCGGAGCCGCTGCTTGTCGTAGTGAGTGTTTTGGAGTTCAGTATTGAAACATTGCTCAGGGCAAAGATTGTCGCATTGCTTGAATCAGGGATTAGGTTGGGAAGAGCAAAGGAGCCGAGCTGCTTTGTGCCGTCAAAGACAGTTACAGAGCCCTTCTGGTTTGCAACGCCCGGTACAGTTTGCAGGTTTTGCGGGCCGAGACGCCAGATATTGCCGCCTTGTTCCTCCGCAACGAGGTTTTCATCGGGAATGGTCTGCGAAGCGTTATCAAAGCTTGTGCCGATCTTGATGAAATCCGAAGTATAATAATCTTCAGTTCCCAGAGGGTCGATGCCCACTATGCCGGAAACCTCGACAATATAATCACCGTCTTTATTTCCTGAAACAAATTCCAATAGGCCTCCCTCCTGGTTGAGGGGGCGCAAATTGCCATTATTGCTGCAATTCTTGATGGCGTAGAACCCCGCAACCCGGAAGTCGCCTTCAACCTTTTGCCCGTCGGGTTTCGTTGCATAACCAACCTGTTGGCCATCCGAATCCCTCACCAAAGCCTGGAAAAGGGGAATGTTGTAGAGCTCGAGCTTTGGCGAGTCGGTGCATACCTGCAGCCAGTAACGCTTGTTCTTTTCGGGTCTGAAAGTGAAATTTTTTTTGTATGGGGTTATGGCCTGCTGGACCACACCATAGGTTATGTTCTGGTCAACCGGGGGGTAGCCTGTCGCGGTGTCCTGCGTGTCGGAGCCGAATTCATCGGTGTAGAGCAGGTTAATCTGCAGGCGCTCTTTTTGCGGGGATTTGCCCGGAAGTGCAACTTTGAATGTTTCATCGATTTTCACGGTTGAGTTGGCGTCAATATTAAGCTCGCCGCGGAAATTTGGGAACCCGCAGCCGTAAATGTCGCTATTCGGGCTTTTGGCGGAAGGGCAATTTATGGCATCAATGCCGGTAATTTTTGCCTTGAGGCCGGAATCGTTTTTCACATACCAGCTCACGGTCTTTGTGGCCTCATTTTCCTGCCCGTAAACGCTTTTTTTCATGCCAAAAAAGTTTGCGTCAGGCGGAAGAATTTGCAGTTTCGGCGGGCCGACTAGGACATAGAATTCGCGGTATGTAGCCCAAGGCTCCTTTCCGTTGATGTACTGGGAGAATTCCACACGGAAGCGGTAAATCCCGGGGAGGATGAATTTGTAGGCATTGAACTCTGTTGAACTCCCGGAAACTGCATTGCACTGCCCATCGGTCCTGTAAACAACATAAGCGCCGGTAGTTGCATTGCTTTTCACTATAATATTCTGGTCGCCCCTGATTTCCACGAGCCTCACGGGAATGATATCAGTAGTGCTGGCGCCATTCACGCAATTGAGCACAACAGAATTTATGTTCGCTATAGAAAGGTTTGTGCCTGCCTTCACCGCATAAGTGGCGATGCCGCCTTGCGGGGGCCTTACTGTAGCCTCAGGGGAAAATACAAGGTTCGCGCTTAGCTGGGGAACGGTTTCGTTGTCCCTGTCGTTGCCCCAGTACCAAGAATGGCTGCCGCCGCATGTGGCAACAGCTGAAACAAAAGAAAACTGTGAGGCTAAAACGGCGCAAAAAAGAATTGTGAATACAAACCTATGTTTCAGGTTACGGATTGCCATAATTTTCCCCCGGTTTTTCGTCATGCCTCACTTTCAATGCAAAGAGCACAAGGAAAATGGCTGCTATCCCTATAATTAATATTAGCCACGCCTGCAAATCCCTGTTGCCGCTATCCCGCCCGGTTGGCGGGGCCGGAATAACAGAAACTTGAGTTTCAATGCACTGGCCTTGGCAGCATGAAGGTTCCTGAACACCGCTTATCGGTGAGCCGGAGCATTCCTGCCCCTGCGAGCAAACCAGCCCGTTCTTCTGTGCGCATGAGGGGATGGTGTCCTGCGGGCTTGTGAAATCATAGGCTTTGAAAAACTGGGTTTTGTTTGTGAAATCATCGATAGCGAGCTCGTAAATTGACGGGGGAGCGGCGATGCTGTCATTGAAGCATGCCTGGCCGCCGATTGCGGAGTCGCGCAGGCTTTCCTGGGCGCCTTTTTTCACAAGCGAAAGGTGTGCATTCAGCTCTGCTGGCGAATTGTCTGCCGCAAGCCCACAGACTTTAATCAAAATGCTGCCCGATGCTTTGTCATAAGATGCCTCAACATCAATTCTTCCTTCCGGGTCTGCAATTGGCTGGTAATCGAGAGGCGAAACATTGAAGCAGTAAAGGTCGTGCTGCACGCCCTGCTTTTCAACTGAAGAGCAGACCTTGAATGTGCTGTAGTCCGATTCCGGCGTGAACCTGAAATCCATTTCGGCGAGGTTTTCTTTTGTGGTCATCTTTGCAATGTGCTCGCCCTTCTCAAATATTTTCTTTCCGTTGGCCTCAACACGCACCTTGACGTCAAAATCGGTGAAATCCGGGTTGGTGTAATGGTCTGGCGAGGGGCCGAGCAAAAGAAGGACATGCGCTTCGCTTCCCGCGGCCAAGGGCTGCGCTGAAATGTCCAGCTTCCTTATTTTTGCGGTCCCGCCTTCGGCAATCGCCCGGTTCCTGTAGAGTGAAATGAGGTTCCCCTCGCTGTCCTGCAACTCAATTCTTATTGCGTAGGCGCCCGGAAGCTCTGGAGCCTTAAGCGTCAGCTCCACGGGCAGTTCGGAACGCGGGCCAATGTCAATTTGCTTTGAATCCTCTGCAAGGGTTTTTGGGCAGGCCGTGTCGTCCCAATCGCAAAGGCGTGCAAGTGCCCTGAGCCCTGAAAGAGAGGAATTTGTGAGGTTCTTCACATAAACCGTTCCGGCAATGTTCTGCCCGGGCTTGACAGGCGCGCCGACCGGGCCCAAAGTCCCGCCAAAAACAGTCTTCATCCTAAGTATCGATGCATGGGGCGCATTGCCTGAGCCTGCAACGCTGAACTCATAACTCACTGGGGAGGCGAACAGGTGCGCGATTCCAATTACAGGGGCGCGGCCATTGCGCATGTAAACGTCAAGAGTGTATTTCCCCGGGGAAAGGCTTTCCGGGAGCCGGATTTCGAACGGGATTTTTGCCTGGCCATAGGCTAGGATGCGCGCGTCGAACTTCTGTTCGGCGATTATTACGCCGTTGTCATCGAACTGTGACGGGTAACCGAGGTTTGATGAAGGGCCTGAAACAATTTCCGCCACAATCGCTGCATCGTTGAGTGCCGTCGGCTCGAAATTCGCCACTGAAAACTCTCCTTTCAGTGCATCGCCCGGCCCCAAGGAATCATTTTCCAGCTTCGCAGAAACGTCCGCAGAATAGAATATGTTTGGGGCGGCGTGGGAAATAACGGGGAGCAGCAGGAGGGCCGCGATTGCCAGCAATGCCTTTTCTTTTCCGGTATACATTTCAGCCGCCTCCGCCTTTCACATAATCCTGGGTAATGATGAGGAAAAAGTCGTTTTCGGCAAAGCCCGTGTTTATGAGCTCGGCAATGTAGCTGCTGTAAGAGTTCGGTAAGTCGCCGATGATTTCGCTTGTGTTCACTATTGCGCGGTCAGCGAGGTTAGTTGTCGGGTAGCCATAGCCAACCTGTCCGGTGTAGCACCTGTTGAAGAAGCGCAGCAGCTCCCCGGATTTCCCGAAGTCAAAGGTATAATCATGGCCCGTTTCCGCGGCGCCCTGCGTTGCCCTGTTAGCGAACAGGCAGACGCCATCGTCGTAAATCCGAGCCTTCATAATCCCCCCATAGGGTTTCTGCCCGGCCTTCAGGTTGAAATAAATCGGGTGCATGCCGAACTCCTTGTCGGATTTGACAGCAATGCCAGATGAAGCATTCGGCGGTAAAGTGAATGATGGTATTGAAGGCAAGAACGCACTATCATCTTTGGAGAATGTAATGTCACTTGACTGGTGCCTTGAAACATTCACATCAACAGGGAAGAGGCACCTGTTCACGATTGTGAATGTGGCGGAAGCGCCGCGGAGCTGTATCTCAACTTGCGAACCTGAAACGGGCTTTTCCACGCCGCCGACATCGGCCATAAAGCAACTGAGGACATCTGGGGCAGTATTTGATGAACCTACTGTTAGCACCGCTGCCGCATTTGAAAAGCCGGCCTTCGCTGCATTAACATCAAACGCCGTGCCTGAATTATATGACGGGATTAATGCCGAAAGTTCGCCATTTGGGCCAGTTACTGCGGTGATTCCATCTGGCACTATAGTAAGAGGTGCGCCCGGATTCTGTCGGTTTGTCATGGTAATCCGGGCTCCCGGAACCGCGTTGCCCTGCGCATCCTTCACTTTTATGATCAGATTGTTTCTCTCATTTGCCCTAAGTGCTGAAGGCGAGAATGAAATTGCCATTGTTTTTGTGCCTTTCGAATTCACAAAAAATTTCAGGCTATCGCCCCGTGCATTGAGATTGAGGTTCATGTCAATTTCAAGGCTTGGTATTGTGTTCGTACCCTTTATTTGGTAACTGCCCCGGGCTGGCGATGGCTGGCTCGCAGGAAGAGAAAACCGGGCATTGGACACGCCTGTTATTTTAATGCGCTCTTGCGGGTCCGCACCGGGTGGTTTTGAAACAGACATCACAACATTGTCATAACGTGAATTCGAGAGGTTGGTAATGTCATAATTCACATCGTACGTATAGCCGACCACAAGCCCCACAAGGCCGCTCTGCAAAATTGGAACCGGCTCCGGCATTAATTCTTTTCCGATGTCCTGGATTTTCGCCCCGATTGCAATCCCGCAGCTTCCGGAGGTGCAGAACGGCGAATTGACATTGGTGCCCCACAAATACAATTCGTGCTCGCTAGGCTTGTATCTTGTCGGCGGCGGTTCGGAACTTTTCACGCCGAACCTAAGCTCAATCGGCGTGCCGTCGTCGGCATCATTAATATAAGCCTTGACAAAAAGCAAATATTCGACGTCCTTTTTCAGGCCCACGCCGCCTGAGAAATTCCTGATTATTGTTTTGGCGTCACCGCTCTGGCCAAGGCCTGTGCCGCAGGGCGTGTAGTTGTTGTCGAGGCTGTAGCAGGAAGAATACACGCCATCCCCCGCAAATGAGCGAAAGCCCCTTAGTACAATGTTGCTGTCCGACGCAGCGGTTTCATTCTCATGGCCCGCCCTTGCTACGAAAGTAGTGTTGTTGAGGTCTTCAAGGGCAATCAGGCTGAACCGGAACCAGTATGATTTGCTTTTGAGGAGCCTTTGGACAGCTGTGCCCGTTGGCGAGTTGCCGGAATCGTTGAATACGCCGTCAAGCTCGACATCAAAAGGGGACCTTGGGTCGGGTTGTTGCAAAGGATGGAGGACAATTGTCACAGAAGTGGTCGCGCCCGCTGTGAGCACGAAGAACTCGGAAGTGACTGAAGTAAAGCCAATCTTGCCAACAACAACATAAGGCCGCTTGTTGACTCTGATGGCCATTTCGCCGGTGCTTCCCTGCCCGTTGGTGGTTTTTATTGCAAGCTGCTCTCCGGTTATTGAATCTATAAAAGTTACTTTTGCGCCATTAACATCATGGCTTGGGCTTGAATCATCCTTCACGCGCACTGACATTTTCCCATTTGCAATTACCAGTATTATCGGGAAATCCGTGATTTTGTTTGCGTCCAGGTTCTTCCTCTCAGAGCTTGCCTCCATCAGCACTCCACTCACATTCTTCTGGGCCTTGGCATAATACTCGCCGAGCGGGAGGTTCCTGAACAGCACATTGCCATCGGCTCCGGTTGTGTCAGTGAGAAGTGCGAACCCATAATCCTTGGAGTAGAGCGAGACATCGGCGCCTGAGACCTTTGCCCCGCTGAATTCAAGTACCGTAACGCTTGCATGGCCTGCGGTTGGGTGCGGCGCCTTCACAAGCTTTACAACCATGGGGGATGAGCCTGCGTTTACAACATTCACATCCCTGATAACTTTTAGCACATAATCCGGGTGTGACGCAACAACCGAATACTTGTTTGCATCAACATTGGTGAACTTGACGGCGCCATCTTCGCCAGAGCCGAGCGGAAGCTGGAAAATGCCCTGCCTATAGAGCCTTGCGTTGACCCCGGCTAACGGCTGGCTGGTTGAATTGTCAACAAATTTTATGTAAATCATCTTTGTGGGGTCGGCCTTTTCCAGCAGCACTTCCTGCGAAATCGCTTCCTCCGGGGAAACCTGTGCGCTTATTGAAAATTCAGCGCCAAAGCCCGTAATGTATCCGGACTCCGCTTCGGGAATCGCCTTTGCGGTGTAGCTTCCGCCTGCAACGCGCTGGAAAAGCGCTGTCCCGGTTTCATCCGTAATGCCGCCCTGATATGCAGTCACTTCACCGAGCATCAGGAACACCGAGGCGCCTTCAACGGGCTGTTTGGTCTTGGCATCCTTCACGGCAACTATTACACTCGCAAACAATTCCTGGCGGGACATGTTCACAATCACATCCCCCACTGTCGAGGCGACATTCACCTGCTTTCTGGTGTCTTCGAACCCGGCTGAGCTTATGGATGCATTAAGAACCCCGCAATCGCTCTGGGCCGAAATTGTGTGCCTTTGCCCGATTCTTGAGAAGCCCTGCGGCGCCGCCGAAGAGCCGCTGCATGCAAATGACATCGAAACCTGCGTGCCTGAAGGCAAAGGGATCCCCGCATCGTCGCGCAAATCGAAAGTGATGGATTTTGCGGTTACAGGCTGGGAAATGGCCTTGAGTTTTATAGTGTACTCCTTGCCGGCTTCAATGTCTAGCTTATCATTGAACTCGGCGTATTTATTTGTTGATACGCTCACGCTGATGCCTTTTCCTATTGCATGCGTTTCAAGCTCGCCGAATTTGTCGCTTGTTACAGCTTCCGACTTGCCGCCGCCGGAAAAATGGACACTGATGCCGCCAAGGGGCGTGTCGTTCTTGTCGACAACAATGAACTTTGCCTTCGGCCCCGAAAGCAGGCCTAAAAGTATTGCGAGCGGGTTCCCGCCGCCAAGCAAAAGGAAAAATCCAAGTAGGAGAGCTAGCAGGAATATGATTATGAAAAGTATGAACGAGGGGAAAATCCTGTCAATAGGGTCGATTATTTTGTAGACGGGCACATAGCCGCTCGCCCAGTCGAGGAACTCGTAATACTTGTCCTCAAAATTGTAGTAAACGCTCTTCAGCACTTCAAGCATCAAAACCCAGCCCAAATAAACCTGATTGCAGCCACCTGACCCTGATTTCTTTATTCATTAGTATATTCTACTATAAATAACTCACGCGGGCGGGTTTTTCAGGGAAATCCGCCAAAAGTATAATATACCAATAAAGCCAATTCCCTATCCATGCGGAACAATGCGAAACTCCTTGTGAGGGCAAAGGACATACGGCCAACGCTCCCGAATTTCAGGGTCAGGGGGGCGCTCAACCCCGGGGCAGTGAGGCTTGAGAACGGGAAAATCCTCCTCATGGCGCGCATCGCGGAAACCCCGAAGCACGGGGAAAAATATTTCCTCGCGCCGAGGTTTGCGGGAAAAAAGAAGCTGAAAATCATAATCGAAAGGATTCCGCGCAAAAAAGGCCAGCTCAGCCCCGAATCTTTCATAATGGATTACAACATCTGGCGCCTGCCGACGATTTCACACCTGCGCAAAATCTGGCTGGACAAAAGCGGGATGAATGTCGAAAGGATAAGCCAGAGGCCGGATTTCATCGGCGCATCTGAGGACGGGGATTTCGGGGTAGAAGACCCGCGCATCACGCACCTCGCCGAGGAAAGCCGCTACGCGATGACTTACGTTTCGGTTTCGATGTCAGGGGGCGTTTCAACGTCGCTCGCGCTCTCCGAGGACATGAACATGTGGCAAAGGAAGGGAATCATTTTCAGGCAGCAGAACAAGGATGTCGTAATCTTCCCGGAAAAAATCAACGGGCTTTACGCCGCAATGATAAGGCCCGAAGGCACAATGATATTCGACAAGCCGAGCATCTGGGTTTCCTACTCGAAGGACCTCATATTCTGGGGGAAGGACAGGCCCATTCTCCAGCCGCGCTCGGATTCATGGGACGAGCTGCGCATCGGCGCGGGGACGGTTCCATTGAAGGTTGATGAGGGCTGGCTCGCGATTTACCACGGCGTGCGGGAGCACAGGAACCACCACGGGGAGGCGGGCAAGGTTTACAGCGCGGGCGCCGTTCTTTTTGACGCGGAAAACCCGGCCAAGGTGCTTGCGCGCACGCCGAAGAACGAGCCGCTCATTGCGCCGGAGCACGATTTTGAGCGTCAGGGCTTTGTGAACAACGTTGTCTTCCCCACAGCGGCGATCCCCGAGCAGAACGGCACGCATCTCCTTGTTTACTGCGGCGCCTCGGACTCGAACATCGAGGTCAGGAGGCTGCGCATCCGCTCGATATTGGACTCACTTGAGTACAGGTAATGCGAAGCACGGGCTGTTCACGGAACAGCCCTCGCCCTTCCGAGGCGGGACTCGGACGCTCGAGTACAAGTGAAGGAAAAATTCGCGGGCCGAACCGCCAAAAAATCCCGGAGCGAATAAAAAATCCCGCGGACCGCGCAAAACCGCCCAAGCGCAACGTAGTTAAAGCTCAAGCGCAGCAATATGTACAGAAGTTTACGACTGATAAACATGGCTTCAAAGAAAATACTTTTCCTCGCGAGCTTCCCGCCGCGCGAATGCGGGATTGCGACATTCACAAAGGACCTCACTGAGTCCGTTCAGAAAAAATTCGGCAACAGCCTGTCGCCCGAGATAATCGCAGTCAACGACTCGGAATCAAGCGTCTACAAATACGGGAGAAAGGTCAGGCTGGCAATCAACGAGCAGGACCTCTCCAGCTACGAGGCCGCCGCGCGGCGCGTGAACAGGATGAAGAGCGTTGAGATTGTGAACGTGCAGCACGAGTTCGGCCTCTTCGGCGGCGAATACGGCTCATATTTGCTGCGCTTCATGGAGCTTCTCAACAAAAAAATCGCCGTGACGCTGCACACGGTGCTTGAGGAGCCGCCGCCTGAAATGAAGAAAGTTGTGCAGCAGATTTTCGAGCTGAGCGACCGTGTTGTGGTGATGACGCAGGCCGCGGAAAGGATCCTTGTTTCGCAGTACGGCATAGACGGGAAGAAAATCACCGTAATACCGCACGGCGTGCCGAGCGTTGAATTCGCCAACCTTGAAACGGCAAGGAAAAAGTACGGCATCACGGAAAAAAATGTCCTTCTGACATTCGGGCTCCTGAGCAGGGGCAAGGCCATCGAGAATGCCGTGCTCGCAATGCCGGAAATCGTGAAAAGGCACCCCGACACTGTTTACCTCATTGTCGGGGAAACGCACCCGCGCGTGAGGGAATACGAGGGCGAATCCTACAGGCAGGAGCTCAAGGCGCTTGCCGAGAAGAACGGCGTGTCCAGGCACGTGAAATTCCTGGACAAGTTCCTTGCCCAGCGCGAAATCGTCGAGTGCCTGCGGATGTCGACGCTTTACCTTGCGCCATCGCTTGACCCGGAGCAGATTGTCAGCGGCACTGTCAGCTATGCAATGGGCGCGGGAAAGGCGATAATATCGAGCAAAAACAAGTACAACATGGAGGTCCTTGCAGGCGGCAGGGGGATAATGCTGAAGAAGAACAACCCGAAACGGTTCGCACGCACCGCGCTGATGCTCCTTTCATCACAGGAAAAAAAGTCGGCATTGGAAAGGAATGCGTTCGAATACAGCAGGCGGATGACATGGCCAAATGTGGCAACGCAGTACTACAACACTTTTGCCAGCCTCGCGCCCATAACGAACGGCGCGTTCAGCCGCATCCCGAGGCTGAACTTCGGCCATTTTGACGCGCTTACGGACGATTTCGGGATGATACAGTTCTCAAAATATGCGGAGCCCGACAGGCAAAGCGGCTACACGCTCGATGACAACGCGCGCGCGCTGGTTGTCGCGGCAAAAGGCTATGAGAAGCTGCGCACCAAAAAAATGCTGTCATTTGCAGGCACGTTCCTCGCTTTCATGGAAAAGTGCCAGCTCCAGGACGGCGGGTTCCACAACCTGCTTGACGGCAACCGCGAATTCATCGACGATGTTGGCAGCGAGGACAGCTTCGGCAGGGCGGTCCGCAGCCTCGGGGTGGCGCTAAAGAGCGGGTTGCCGGAAGATTACAGGCTGAGGGCCAAGAAAATGCTTGATATGGCAATTGCGCGCGGCCATGAATTGAATTCCCCGAGAGCGCAGGCGGACACTCTCATAGGCATTGTCAAGTCGCGCGAATATCTGCCTGGGGGCGCGGAAAAAATGGAGGGAATGCTATTGGACTCGTTCATAACAAAATACAATGAGGTGAGCGACGGCGAATGGAACTGGTTCGAGGAATACCTCACTTACGGGAACGCAAAAATACCCGAAGCGCTGTTCGAGGCCAGGAAGCAGGACAAGACAGGTGCTGTTGAAAAAATCGCCCGCGAATCCATGGATTTCCTCACAAGAACGCTTTTCATCGACGGCAAGCTGGTCCCGATAGGGCAGGAGAAATGGTTCATGAAAAGCAAGGAACGCTCAATGTACGACCAGCAGCCGATTGAGGCCGCGGGAATGTCCATAGCTTACCTCAAGGCCTTTGAAAGCACCAATGAGCCGGAGTACCGGCAGAAGGCGCGGGATTCCTTCGACTGGTTCCTCGGCAAGAACTCGCAGAACCAGGTGGTTTACGATGAAGCCACGGGCGGCTGCTTTGACGGCCTCACCCGCAACGGGGTAAACGCAAACGAGGGCGCCGAATCAACTGTTTCATACCTGCTGGCGAGGCTCACAGTATTATGAACGCAGTGAAAAAAGGCGGCAACGTAAAAAATCAGGGCGATTCGGTTCACCGCCATAATAACCATTATAGCCATGGCCCTGCCCGCCACAAGTCCAAGTTCGGCCAGCACATGGCAGACGCCATTGCGAAGATTGGCGGAAGCTGGCCTTTTGTGATCGGGTTTCTTGCATTCATCTTTCTCTGGGTTTTGCTCAACGGCTACCTGCTGTTTTTCAAGCCATGGGACCCGTTCCCTTTCATATTCCTCAATTTAGTGCTTTCATGCGTCGCCGCGCTGCAGGCGCCAGTTATCCTCATGAGCCAGAACCGCCAGCACGAGCGCGAAGTCGCAAAGGCCGAGCGCGACTATTACATAAACAGGAAGGCGGAGCGCGAAATAAAGATACTCCAGAGGGACATGGTCGAGCTCAAGGCGATTGTCAAGAAGCAGCCGCTCAAGGACGAGACGGATGCGCTGAACGCGGAGATAAAAAAAATCAACGAGGAGCTCAAGATTCTCGCAGGGCTGTATAAGTAGCGCGTTCACATTTTTCCAAACAACTGCATTCACAATTTGGATGCGGCTGCTTTGTCGAGAATCACGCAGGAGTTCGGGTGGCGCTGCAGCACCGACGCGGGCGCTGACTCGGAAATCTTTCCTTTGAATGCCCTCGCAACCGCGCGCGCCTTTTTCCTGCCATTCGCCACCAGCATCAATGCGGTTGCAGACATTATTGTCCCGATGCCGAGCGTAATCGCCTTTGTGGGCTCGGCCCCTCGGAACTCCTTCCTGCGCGCCCTGAGGATTGCCTTGGAAATATTTACGGCGTGCGTTGCCGACCCGAATCTTGTGCCGGGCTCGTTGAACGCGATATGCGCGTTCTCGCCGATGCCGAGGAGCACAAGGCCAAGGCCTTTCCTCCTGATGATCGACTCGGCCTTTTTGCGTTCGGCCGAAAGGCTTTTCGCGCGCGAATCGAAAAGGAAAATATTGCTATTGCGGAAGTTCACCTTGCCAAGGAAGTTCTTGCGAAGCGAATAAGCGAACCCGTCCTTCAAATTTTCAAGGCCGAGATACTCATCCAGCTCTAAGAAAGTGCAGCGCGAGAAATCAACCTCGCGCCTCCTGAAAGCCCCGACAAGCCCACTGTAAATCGGAAGCGGGGTTTTGCCCGCGGCGAGCGAAATCACGGCATTAGGGCAACGGTTCACAAAGAGGGCAATGCGCTTCACCGCCTCCTTTGCCATGGCGGAGGCGCTGCCTTTTATTTCAATTTCCGGCAGGCTGATGGCAGCCAAATACTGCTGCAAAGGTCGCCTTAGCTCAGGCATGTACTCTTTTGATGCAACCTTCCGCGACGCGACGAAGTTCCCGCAGCGGAGGCAGTTGAGTGCGCTGAAACCGTGCGCGAGCCCGTAAACATAGCCCGCGTTGAAGAAATCCCCCGCGCCGGTGGCATTGAAGGCCTTTACCTTGGGGGCGGGAACATGCAATGGTTCGGTTCCGTCAGGTGCGGAATGGCATTCCGCGCCTTTCTGCCCGCGCTTGAGGACAACCTCCTCCGCGCCCCATGATTGCAGTTTCCTTATTGATGCGCCTGTGGTTTTTGCCGGGGCGATTTTGAGGAGCTCTGTTTCGTTCAAAATGAAGACATCAATTTGCCTGAGGAAATCCCTCACTTGCCATTTCCCGTATTCGTCATAGCACGCGTCGAAAACAATCGCCGCATTTTTCCTTTTGATGGCTTTCAGGAGCTTTAGGAAATTTTTCCTCATCCTCGGCAGATGGAAAAATCCCCCGAAAAATACTATGTCGCCCGCAGAAAGCCGGGGAATGAGCGCTTTCGCAACCGTCCTTGTGTCAAGTTCTGCGAGGCATCCTTTGTTGGAGAGGATTGCGCGCTCCCCATCCTTTCGGACAAAGATGTTCGAGACGCCGTTCTGCAATGATGATTTATGCAGCAGGGGCTTGACATGGAACTTCTTCAGCTGGCTGCGGAGGAACTGCGCGAACTGGCCCGAGCCGAGCGCGCTTACGAGGGCGGTGCCAACGCCGAGCGAGGCGATGGCCGCAGCGAAATTCGCGGCGTTGCCGCCGAGCGTGCAGTAGAATTTTTCGGCGTGCGCCTCGGTGCCGAACTCCGTGAGGCCGCGCACGTGCGTGAACACATCAACATTGAGGTCTCCGACCGCAAAAACCTTCACCATGGGCACCGCAACCGCGCCGCGAAGCGCAGGGAGTATTGGGCAATCGGCATATTTATTCTTATCTCCGCAAGTATTGTTGCATGAAACAAGGCCTTGTGATTGTCGCGCACCCCGATGACGAGACGATCTGGATGGGCGGCAAGCTCCTGCGCGAGTCCGGCACGCGGTGGACTGTACTCTCGCTCTGCCGCAGGGATGACATGGACCGCGCGCCGAAGTTCTTCAGGGTGTGCGCGCTGCTGAATGCCCATGGCTTCATGTCCGACCTCGAGGACGAGCATCCTGAGGAGAAACTCATGGGCTTGGACGAGGTGGAAAAGCGCATCGAGCCTGTCGTTGCGGACAAAAAATTCGACGAGGTTTACACCCACGGCGTGAACGGCGAGTACGGGCACAACAGGCACATCGAGGCGCACAAAAAGGTGCTTGAGATGGCGGGCAGCGGGGCCATAGCGTGCAACGGGCTTTACACTTTTGATTATGTGCGAAAGGAAAAGCCGTTCCATGCAGAGCCGAACCCGAAGGCCAAAATAAAATTCAGGCTCACGCGGAAGGAGCACGATGAGAAGAAGAGGATTGTGAGGGATGTTTACGGATTTCAGGAAAATTCGTTCGAGTGCATCAGTTGCAGTGCTGTTGAGTGCTTCAGGAAAGTGATTTGAATGAACGGCAACGGCTCCGCGAATAAGAACGGCAATGGAGGCAAGGTGAACGGCGCTCCGAGCAATGGCATTGCCAAAAGAAATGGTGAAGGGGGCGGAAAAAGGAACGGAGTCCGGGGGCACGGGGATGTAAACCGCAAAAACGGGAAAGGGAACTGGCCCAACGGCAACGGCAGGTTCAAATCGGTGCTGATGTACCCTTACCCGCCTGAACTGGACGGCCTGAGCCTGCAGGGCGATTACCTTTGGAAGGGACTGCGGGCAAACGGCTACAAGGCAAAGCCGTGCAACAGGAGGGCGTCCTTCGAAAAGGAATTCCTTTACAGGAGCTTCAGGCCTGATGTAGCAATAGGAATCGGCTACTGGGGCGACATCCCGGATTTGGTGATGCACCCGCAGAAATACGGGGTTCAGCCTGTTCCCTGGCTCAACGCGGATGGCTGGGTCGCGAATTACCATGACATCCTGAACGGGCTGCCTCTCATTTTGACAACCAGCAACTGGGTGCGCGAGACGTACATCCGCGACGGCGTGCGCAACAGGAATATGGTGCCCATGCCAATCGGCATTGACACTGATGAAATGAGGCCGCTCCAGAAAACCGACCCGCGCGTGAAGGAAATGCGGCGCTACCTCGGAGTGAAGCCTGATGAAAAGCTCATACTCACAATCGGCGGGGACACAACGAGCAAGGGCTTCCAGGAAGTGCTCAAAGCGTTGGGGCAAATCGGGGATAAATTCCCGAAATGGAAATACGTTGGCAAGGCATGGGAAAACAGGCAGCCTACCTACCATTACAAGGCCGAGCAGGAAATTGCGAAACAATTCGGGTTCAGGAAAAAAATAAAGTACATCGACGGCCCGCTCTCGCGCGAAAACCTGTCGGTGCTCCTCAGCGCGGCCGACATTTACGCGGCGCCGAGCAGGATTGAGGGGTTCGGAATGATCCAGGTTGAGGCGCAGGCCTGCGGCACCCCTGTTCTTTCCGTTGATGCAATGGGCATCAAGGACACTGTCGTTCACGGCGAGGGGGGATTCCTCGCAAAGGTCGGGGAAACAATCGACCTTGAGCAGGAGTGGGCATACAAGGACATGGGCTTCGAAAAGAACCACATAATCAAGTTCGGCGAGCCGAAGACCTTTGCCGTGCGCGCCGATGTGGATGACCTTGCCGAATACCTTTTGAAACTGCTCGAGGATGACGCGCTGCGGCAGAGGATGGGGGAGAATGGAAGGCGGAATGCCGTTGAAAATTTCGATTGCAAGGTCACCGCGCTGATGCTCGCGCGTGCAATCGAGAAAAAACTGGAGCTCTGAAGAATCCACAAACAATTCGCGCCAAATTCCAGCCGCTAAACCCGCAGCAAGTTCTTCCCGCGCTTCAAGGACTCATACGCCGCGAGGTAAGCGCCCGCGCTCCACGCCTGATGCCTGCTCCCGCTGGCTTTTTTTGTAACCGGATGAATCCACTCGTTGAAGTCCCAATCCCAGTCTTTGTGCGAACCGAGCCCGTTTGCACGCGCGAGGAGCTCAAGCTCTCCCTTCGCTTCCTTCAATCGCCCTGATTCCGCCAGAGCGCAAACATAGAAGCCGCCGATGAAAGGCCATATTCCGCCGTTCAGGTAATTGTCGGGCTCGCCTGCGAGCGAAGCGAGGTAATAATCCTTCCACTCCGCCGAGCCTTTCCTTATCGGCGGGCAAATCGCGCGCAGCGGGAAAGGCCTGTTGATTTTCCTTTCGCGGACAAAATCCAGGATGGAATTGGCCTGCTTCCTGCCAGCAAGGCCGAAAACGATTGCGAGCATGTTCCCCAGCGAGTCGAACCATTTTTCCTTCTCGCTGTACTCGCCGTGGTCCTTCCAGTGCCATGGCAAGTAATGCCCAAGCTCCTTCGACCACAAATAGCCGTCAATTTCCTTCTTGAGCTTCGGCAGGATTTTTTTCCCGCCTGCCGCCTTAAGCGCCCCGAAGTAAAGCGCCTGCGTGTTCAGCGTGTGCCCGTATTTGTGGGGGAAACAGTCCATCCAATCGGAGGTCGGAAGCTGCTCGGGCAGCATGTCCTCGCCCGCGTCCTGATATTGCACCCACTTCAGCGCGGCGGAGATTTTCTTCGCGCGCTTTTTCCAAAGCGCCGGGCCGAACTTTTTCCTGTAGAAGTGATGCCCTATAATGAACCAGAGGCTTGAATCGATTGTCGCGAAAGTTGCGGGCTTGTCAATCGAGCCGATGAAGTCGACCGCGTTGGGAATCTGCCCGTTGGCGCTCTGCCGCGAAGCGAGGGTTTCGAGGCTTTTTGAAAACGCCTTTTTGAATTCGGCGGTGTGGAGCGAGGCACCAATCATGGAAACATTCGAATCGCGCGACCATACCTGCGTGTAGCCTTTTTTCCCGCCCGAAGCGTACATGCCATGGGGAGTGACGCAGCTCCTGAGCGCCTCGGTTGCCTTCTCCGCGGCTGTTTCAGCAATGCTTTCCATGAGGAAGTAGTTGGGGTTCCTGGAATATAATCCTTATGCAGGCCTCGCAGAACCGTATCGGCATCAGCCTTCATTTTTTGCGCCTGCGGAATATGGGCCGTTGCCCAGCGAAATGAATATCTCGCCCCAGAAGAGGTCCTGCCACATGTTGATTCTGCCTTTGTTCGTGAGGAAGAGGCACGGTATGAAAGTGCGCACAATCGAAGGCGCCGCGTCACCCTGCCCGAGAAGGCGCGAGAAAAGTATCAGCCCCTGGGAATCCGCGCGCTTCTCAATCAGCTTGTACACGCGCTCCATCTCCTCCTCGATTTTGAAATCCGAGAAAGGTATCGAGAATTTTGTGCGCTCGCGCAGGAGGTTGCGGTCCTTCTGCTTTTTCGCGGCGTTCAGCATGGCCTCGATGCTGAGAACGAGCTCATCAAGCGAAACCTTGCCCTCCTTGATTTTCCTGATGCTCTTAAGGTCGGGAATCATCGCCTCGAATTCCGCGCGCTCCTCGGCGCTCATCAGCTTCTTCTGCGCCAAAAACTCCTCCTCATCCTCAATCTCGCTTATCCTCAGGACATTCGCCTTGAACTTGAGGAGGATTGCCGAAGCGAGTATCGCGTTGGCGGGCAGGCGCAAATCGGTGCCGCCGAGGGCATTTATCTTCTGGAGGTACTTGCTTGCAAGGTCGGCAATGTCGATGCTCCATGGGTCCATGCGCTCGCGCTTGACAAGCTCGACGAGTATTGTTTTCCACGCCGGCTGGTCAATGAGGTCCACCAAGTCAACGTTATCGGGCAGGTCAGCAATTGAAACCTGCTCCTCGGGGGAGCCCTCGGAAAGCGACTGGAGGTCGTCCTCTTCAATGATTTTCATGGAATGAAAGTAAGGTCAATGAGGGAATATATAGTTTCCGCACAGAAACTTATGTAGAAGATTTATCTCTAATGGTTTAAATATGGCCAAAGACACAAATTAACTTATGAAAAAAACCGGGCCTGCCCCAAAACCAAAAATTTACAATGTCGAAAACCCCGCAAGGCGCGTGACCGAAGCCAATGCAAGGCAGGCTTATGCCATTGTAAGGGATGCAAAGGGCAAGGTTGTGAAGGCAATCGGCTTTGACCCGATTTTCCCCGCCTCATCAAGAGAAAGGTTTGGAGAGGGGCATCAGCAGCTGGAGCATTTTATGGTTACACACCCCGGTGAACCCGTCCAGAGAAAAGCCCTTGAGTTCAGGCACAAAACGCCCACAGGCACGCTGGAAACGCAGGCAAGGAAAATTCTGCGCGCGCATGGGCTGCCCCCGAGGAAAATCGGGAGGCCGATGCTGCTGCCCGAGGGAAAAATCGTCGAAAGGGCTTTCAGGGCAGCCGGAAAAAACAGCCGAATCGAAATTTTTGATTTGCTTTTCAGGATATGGAAGGAAACCGGAAAGGTGCATTCCCCGCAGTTTGTCTCATACAACCTGAAAAAATTGTCCGCCCAAACAGGAAAACCGATTGAAATTGGCTTCAGGAACACATCCGCCTTTAAGGGCGCAGGCGATTTCAGAAGGATGCTCAGGGAAGCCAATCGCAGGAAAAATTGATTCCCCGCCTCTTCACGTCCCCTCTCTCCAGCTTGAAAGGTACTTCTCCTGCTCGCTTGTCAAAGCGCCGGTCCGCACACCCATTGCCTTAAGCTGGAGGCCAGCAATGTGCGCATCAACCGAATCAGGGAGCCTGTGGAGCCCGGGCACAAGTTTGTGCCTCAGCCCATACTCCAGCGCGAGGGCCTGCCCGCAGAAGCTCAGCGACATCACTGCTGAAGGGTGCCCTTCCGCGGCGCCAAGATTCACAAGGCGGCCCTCGGCGCAGAGATAAAGCTTCTTCCCGCCCTTCAATGTGAACTCGTCAAGCTGCCACCTTATCCTGCGCTTCTTTGCGGAAATCGTCTCCAGGCCTTTCACATCTATTTCGACATCAAAGTGGCCCGAGTTCGCGAGGATTGCGCCATTCTTCATTTTCCTGAACGCGGATTTCGGGATGGCGTGCTTGTTGCCTGTAACGGTGATGAAAACATCTCCCAGCGGCAGTGCGCGCTCGAGCGGCATGACAGTGTGGCCATCCATGTGGGCTTGCAGCGCGCGGATGGGCTCGACCTCGACGACAACGATGCGGCTCCCCATACCGTGGGCGCGTGCGGCAACGCCTTTTCCGCAGTCGCCGTAGCCGACAATTACAACAGTCTTGCCGGCAAAAAGGATGTTCGTAGCGCGCAAAATGCCGTCAATCGTGCTCTGGCCCGTGCCGTAATAATTGTCAAAAAGGTGCTTGGTTCGGTTGTCATTCACTGCTATGACAGGGTACTTCAGCGCGCCGTCCTTTTCCATTGCCTTCAGCCTTATCACTCCCGTAGTGGTTTCCTCCGTGCCGACCTTGATTTGGCTGAGGAGGCCCTTGCGCTTGGTGTGGATTTCGGTTACAAGGTCGAGGCCGTCATCAACCGTTGCAGTGGGGGAGAAGTCCAGCACCTTGTTCAGGTATTCGTAGTACTCCTCCTTGGTCTCGCCCTTCTTCGCGTAAACGTGGATTCCCTCTTCCGCAAGCGCCGCGGCAACGTCATCCTGCGTGCTCAGCGGGTTGCACCCCGTAATAGCGACCTTTGCGCCGCCCGCAACAAGCGTGCGGACCAGCGCGGCAGTCTCCTTTGTGACGTGGAGAGCCATTCCGATTTTTTCGCCCTTAAGCGGCTTTTCCTTTGCAAAGCGCTTCCTGACTTCGAGCAATGCGCCCATCTGGGATTCGGCCCATTCAACCTGCATTCTGCCCTCGTTTGCCAATTTGAGGCCCTTCACAGCGTGATTCATGCCCGCACCTAGAAAACACGCCATGAAACATTTAAAGGGCTACTGGTACAAGTGCCGGCATCCGGAGGAATTTTGAGTTATGGGGGGCACGGGTTCAGATGGAGAACAACGCTGCGAGGGCCAGCAGGAAAATCATTGCTATGACCGCCAAGAGGGCGATGACCACCTCGAACTTCCTTGAATCGTTGCCGCTTTGTTGCGCCATGTTTTCACGCCAAAAGATTTAATGCAGCATTGTCCTTTAAAATTTCACGAACCGCTTAAACTCCGAATAACGCGCCTTAATATCCGTAATTGTAAGGCTTTTGAGCCTTCCGACCGAGAAATCCTCGGCATTGAAAGACGCCACGCACGATGCGTAAACAATCGCCTTCCTCATGTTCTTTTGCGAAAAGTCATTTGTCTTCGCGAGGTACCCGATGAGCGCTCCGCCGAAGCAATCGCCCGAGCCTGTCGGGTCCTTTACATTCTCAAGCGGGTATCCGGGGCAGGCAAAGTGCGAATCCCTTGTGAAGAACCCACTGCCAAAGCTGTGGGCTTTTTTTTGCAGCCCGTCAACGGAACGGAAGCCTGCGCCAGACCTCCGCTTTAAGGCGGAGGCTTCCGTTGGGTTGGTGAACATCACGGCGCCATGCTCCCCCTTTTTTATTATCGCGAACTTTGAATCGAGCGCGAGGATTTCCTTTGCCGCGTTCACAAGGCTCGTGGTTTGAAAAAGCTGGCGGGCCTCGGCGTCGTTCATCAGCGCGATGTCGGCCCTGCGCACGACCTCAAGCACCTTTTCGCGCTTTGTTTCAATCCACAGGTTCATTGTGTCGGCAACAACAAGCTTTGGCCTCTTCCTCATCTGCGAAAGCACGTTCAGCTGCAGTTCGGGGCCTATGTTCCCGAGGAAAAGGAAGTCCGCTTTCCCGAATTCCCCCGGAAGCTCAGGCTTGAATTCCGCAAGCACGTTCAAGTCTGTCCGCAGCGTCTTTGCCGCGTTCAAATCAGCCCCATACTCGCCACTCCAGTGGAAAGTCTTTGCGCCTTTTTTCACTTCAATGCCGGAAATGTCAATGCCTTTCGATTTGAGCATGTCAAGGTGCCGCTGCGGAAAATCTCCGCCGACAACCCCGACAACCGCGGGCTTGGCGAAGAGCGAGCACGCGAGCGAGGCGTAGGTTGCCGAGCCGCCGATTGCGCTCTCAACCGCGCCGAAAGGGGTTTTGATGTCGTCGAATGCAACCGAACCTACTATCAGGACTTTTTTCATTCAGCCACCCCGGCCCGCCGCCATGTTTCGACAGAATGAAATCATTTACCCACCGTGCCTTTTGATTATGGCCTCGACTTCCATGAAAATGTCCTGCAGCGGCCTGTTGCCGTCGACTTTTTCAAGGAGGTTCTCTTTCGCGTAGAAATCGCTCAGGGGCTTTGTGATGCGGTTGTAGAGCGCGAGCCTCTTCCTTATGACTTCAGGCCGGTCATCCGAGCGCAGCGCTGTTTCCGAGCCGCAGTCGTCGCAAATTCCCTCAACCTTTGAAGGAACATCGAGGCCGTAAATGCGCCCGCATTTCGTGCACTGCCTCCGCGCTGAAAGCCTCCTCACAATGACTTCTTCGCTGGAATCAATCTCGAGGGCCAAATCAACCTTCGCATTCAATGACTTGAGAAGCGGCACGAGAAGCTTGCCTTGTGTGAGGTTGCGGGGAAAGCCGTCAAGGATTACGGGCTTGCCGTTCAAGGAAGCGAGCTTCGCTTTAAGCACGCCGCGCACAATGCCGTCGTCGACAAGCTTTCCCGCGTTCATAATCGGGGTGATTTTTTTGCCGATTTCGGTTTGGCCCGCGACTTCGCCGCGAAGCAAATCCCCTGTTGAAACGTGCACAATCCCGAATTTCAGCTCAATGAACTTTGCAATGGTGCCCTTGCCGGTTCCCGGCGGGCCCAAAAGAACGAGATTCATGCGGAAACCAAGTGAAAAAAAGGCAGAAAATGATTAATAAGGTATTCGTCGAAATATGCAGAAATTTACGATTCCCCGATATACCACTTTCCATATTGCTTGTGGTCGCCGGCGAACCAGACGGATTTTATTTTCTCTTTTTCGTTTATGGTCAACGCTATCCTGCATTGCCCGGATTCGGCAATATAATATTCCAATCCGAACCTCAAATGCCTGGTCTGCGCCTCTTCTTTCTGTTTCTGTATTTTTTTCCAGATTTGCAGCTTGATGGCATTGTCCATTTTTGAGAAATGCCTGTCCCACCCTGGCTTATAGCCAAGCGCGCACATCCTTTCACTTGAAGCCGTATTTTTTCTTCACTTCTTCTTCGCTCAAAAATTTCTGGCCTTTCACTTCCATTTCGGCTTTTTCCTTGGCGATTTTCCTTCCGACAAGCTCTATTTCCAGGCCCTTGACAAGGTTATACTAATTCACTATAAAACTGCGCAGTTACCTGTTTGCTGCCCATACGCGAAAATCCACGACAACCTGTATTATGTCGGGCGCATACTCGCGCACCCTGCGCTCGAAGAGCACCTCGTGGCTTCTCCCGAGCCGCGCGCACGCCTCCGCAATCTGCCTCCGCGGGATTTCAAAGGGGTTTTCGCGCGGGACGAATTGGTAGTAATGTACAACGCCGCCTTCAGGCTTGATGTAGCGTACCGCATCCCCGAGAAAATTCTCCCCGCCCTTTGGCAGCGGCATCACAACCCTGTCGAACTGCCCCCCGTATTTCTGGGCGAGCGCCTTCACGTCACCCAAAACCGGAATCACCTTGCCTTCAACCCTGTTCAGCCTGATGTTCTCCTCCATGTCCTCAACAGCGGCGGGGTTCAGCTCGATTGCAATAGCTTCCCGCATGGGCGAATTTTTCGCGAACACGATAGGAAAAGGCCCCACTCCGGCGAAGAGCGCCGCAACTTTTTCGCCTTCAAGGATTTCATGCGCAATCCTTATGCGCTCTGTAGAGAGCCGCGGCGAGAAAAAAACCTTCCCGATGGAAATGCGGAAAGCGCAACCGTGCTCCCTGTAAGTCGCGAACTTCCTGCGCGCTCCCGCAACAAGCTTCACAGGCTCGTTCCTGAACAACCCTTTATGCGCGCCTGTTTTCATGTAAACCGATTCAACTGGCTTGTTCACAAGCATGAGCGCCGTGCCGAGAATCTTTTCCTTTCCTTTCAGTTCATCGGGAACCTCGATGATTGCTGCGTCGCCGAGGAGGTCGAAGGAGCTCGGGACAAACTTCATGAGCCTTGATGGAAGCTTCCCTGAAAGCGCTTCCTTCCAGGTGCGGGGCTGCGCTCCGCGCTTCGCAAACTTTTTCTTCACAGCTTTTACGGCAAGCCCGATTTTTTTCAGGCGCTGAACAAAATTCTTAGGCAATTTCAGGACAGGGAAAATAACCGATGAAACGGTTTTCAGCGGAAGAAACAGCCTATTGCAGAGCCCTTCGGCAAGAAGCAGCCTGTGGACGCGCTCCGCGTCCGTTTTTCTTGCTTCAATCCCTAAGCCCGGCATACGAGATTAAATATGCCTTGGAATAATTATAAATCGATGCTGCCCTGCCATAAAGGCTTCGCGGCTTTTGGGTTTTGGGAATGGTGCAGGATTTCATTTTCGAGTACTTCTGCAGGCCCGCAATAACGCCGGGGGTGCAGGGCTACAACATCGTGAACACCGCTACTTACGCGATAATACTCTTCATCCTTTCAGCGTATGTCATATACCCCGCGCTGAAGAAGGCGAACATCAAATTCGGCTTCAGGTTCATGGTCTCGCTGCTGCCTTTTGTAATATTCGGCTCCTCTTTCAGGGTCCTGAACGACATCGGCATTTTCTCCAAAACATGCAGCCCGCTCGAATTCGGGTTTTACACGTTCACCCCGGGAATTTGGTTCCTCACTGCGGCAATCGCGCTCGCCTCGCTATTCGCAGCGCTGAAATTTTCAAGGGGCGACCAGCACAGGTTTTACGATTATTTCACCGCGTTCGGCGCGGTTTTCGCTGTCCCTGTCCTTGTTTATGAGTTCACAATTTTCAAGGCATGGCCGGGTTTCCTGATTATTCTGGCGGCGGCTGCCGGCCTGACGCTCGCAACGAAATTCATCTCGGAGATAAAGTTCAAGCACCTGTTCGGGGACAGGCTCAACATCCTTGTTGTCGCGGGCCAGGGCCTGGACGGCACTGCGACTTACGTCGCGACGCAGATGTTCAGGTGCGGGGAACAGCACCCTTTGAGCGAAGCGCTGCTCGGCATACACCCCGCGCTTTTCGTCGCGGTGAAAATCATCATCGCGCTGATGATAATCTACTCGGTTGACAAGGAAATAGAGGACGAGAACCTGCGCGGCTTCATCAAGGTCGCGGTGACAATACTCGGCTTCGCCCCGGGCTTCAGGGACATGATGACCGTAGGCGCTGGAACGTGCCTGTAGT